>JAMOTX010000036.1 GCA_027062145.1 Candidatus Altimarinota bacterium
AAAAGGATAAAAAAAGTGAAGATCAAAATGTATTAAGAGATTGTTATGAAGAAGAATTTGTATTATTTAATTCAATAGTTTTTTATAAATTATTAAAAATAATATGATTAAATGAATCAAAAAGAAAAGTTAAAAATAGAGTAGCATATGCATTAGGTTGAATAAAATTTGATTTTGATAAATACAAATGAATACCTGATTTATTAGAAATAGAAGCAACTTCATGAGAAATTGCTGCTAATTATATTGATCATTTGGGTCTAAATGATAATGTTAAATTAAATTGATGAACTAGTTCTTTATATAAATACTATGGCAAAAAATTAAAAACATTTTTTTAGTTCTTTGCTTTTTTTTGTTAAATATAGTATTATTAATCTATATTAAATATTAAAAAAATATTATGGCTTTAAAATTAAAAGATATAAAATTATTCGAATGAATTGATTTAGATTATATTAAATTGATTATAGATAATTCAAGAAGAGTTGAATATAAAAAAGATGATGTAATATTGGTAGAGTGAGAAGAATCAAATGGTTCAGCTTATATTATACAAGATTGATCTGTTAAGGTTATTATTAGATGAGAATTAATCAATACAATTAGTGAATGAGGTGTATTTTGAGAAATTGCATTAATTACGGATGAACCTAGAACTGCTAATGTGATAGCTAATTCTGATTTAGTTTTATTAAAAATTGATAAGGAATTATTACATACAATTATTAAAGAATTTAAAAATTGATCAGAAATTCAAAAAGAGTTAATGAAAAGAATTTCTGAAAATATAAAAAATAAGGATATTAAATAGTCCTTATTTTTTATTGACTTATATGTTCTTTTTTATATAAATATAAAACATTTCTTTATTAGAAATATAAAAACTAAAATAAAATGACTTAAGGAGTCGAGATGTCACAAAAAATTAAAAAAGCTGAATTATTAGCTGATGGTAAAACAAAAAGAATTTACAATGTTGAAGGTGATGATTCATTGTGTATTATAGAGAGTAAAGCTACTATTACTGCAAATGATGATCCAAGTCTTACACGTGAGTTCGAAACAAAAGCTATGGCCGCTAACATTACTACTTGTAATGTTTTCGAGATACTCAAAGAAGCAGGTGTTCCACTTGCATATAAGAAAAAACTTTCTGATACAGAGTTTTTGGCTGAAAAGTGTTTAATGATACCTCTTGAGATTATTGCACGTAGATATGCTTTTGGTAGTTTTATTCAAAGAGAACCTCAATATGAAGAAAAATTTAGATTTGATGATCTTTTGATTGAGTTTTTCATGAAAACTACTAATGGTAGATGTATCTTTGATGAAAAGATTATGGCTTTAGCTTTACCAGTTGAAGACCCATATATTACTGATATAGACAAAAAGACATGGAATCTTTTACAACCTAAAATGCCTTACAATAATTATGCTTCTTTTATAGAGTCTTTTAATTCAAAAATGATGCTTGATGGTCGTTTCCAGATTGATGAAATTCGTAAGATTACTGATAGAGTTTTTCATGTACTTGAATATGTATGGTTAAAACTAGGTATTAGATTAGTTGATTTTAAAATCGAGCTTGGTTTAACTGCTGATGGTCGTTTGGTTGTTGCTGATGTAATTGATAACGATTCATGGAGAATCAAAACGGAGTTTTGGGAAGATTTAAGTAAACAATCTTTTAGAAATGGTGAGGATCTTTCTGAAGTAGAAAAAAAATACTTGAGAGTTATGACTTTATCAAATGATTTTGAATTGACGAAATAACTTATTATTTATAGTAGGGGTACTTGTTACCTCTATTTTTTTGCATAAAAATAAACAATAGTCAAATTTAATAAATAAAAGATTTGCTATTAAATAATTACTACATATACTCACCGAGTCGAAAAAATAAGAAGTTCCGAATAACTCAATATAAAGGGAAAAATTGAGTAAAGTGAACTACACCTACGCAAATTTTATATTTATAGAGTTATTGGAAGTCTTACCCTCATAAAAGAAGGACTTGCATTACTTGCGTGTTCTTCTTTTTTTGATCTTATAATTATTAATATATTAAAAATATATGTCAGAAATAGAGAAAAAAATAGATGCTACTGAAGAAGTAGAAAAAAAAGTAGTAAAAAAAGCTGCAGTTAAAAAAACAGCTGTAAAAAAAGCTGCAGTTAAAAAAACTCCAGTTAAAAAAGTTGCTGCAAAAAAAGCAGAAAAAGAAGAAGTTGAAACTAAAGAAGTTGAAACTAAAATTGAAGTTAAAAAAGGAGAAGTTAAAGTTGAAGAAAAAAAAGAAAAAAAAGAAAAAAAAGCTGAAACTAAAGTAGAAGCAAAAGTAGAAGCAAAAGAAGATAAAAAAATAGATGGAGCTGAAAATGAAGCAAATAAAATTACATTTGCTGATTTAGGTTTATCAGAAAAAATGTTAGCTAAAATTACTGCTAAAGGTTATAAATTTCCTAGTGCAATTCAAGCATGAGTTATTCCATTACTTTTAAATGGTAATAAAGATATTATTGGACAAGCTCAAACAGGTACTGGTAAAACAGCTGCTTTTGCTCTTCCAATTTTAGAAAGATTAGATACTAATTCTAGAGATATACAAACTTTGGTTTTGGCTCCAACTAGAGAACTTGCTATTCAAGTTGCTAATGAAATTAAATCATTTGCAGATTCATGAGTAAAAGTTCAATTATTATATGGTGGACAAAATATTAGAGATGAACTAATGGGATTAAAAAGAAATCCTCAAATTGTTGTTGGTACTCCAGGTAGAGTTATTGATCACTTAACTAAAAGAAGAACTTTAAAAATCGAAAATCTTAAATATTTCATACTTGATGAAGCTGATGAAATGTTAAATATTGGTTTTAAAGAAGAAATCGAACAAATTATTGAATATACTCCTAAAGAAAAGAAAGTATTATTATTTTCTGCTACTATGCCTAGAAGTATTAAAGATATTGTAAATAAATATATCAAAGACCATGATTTAGTTGCTATTGAAAGAAAAGAATTAACTAATTCAAATATTGAACAAAAATGTTATAAAGTTAATGAAAGAGATAAATTTGAAGCTCTTTGTAGAGTTATTGAGGTAGAATTTGATTTTTATGGTATACTTTTTTGTAGAACTAAAGCTGATGTTGATAATGTTGCTGCAAAACTTATGACTAGAGGTTATAAAGTTGAAGGTATTCATGGTGATATTGATCAAAAAATGAGAGAAAAAACTCTTGCTAGATTTAAAAATGGTGCAATTAAAATCCTTGTAGCTACTGATGTTGCTGCTAGATGAATCGATGTAAATAATTTAACTCATGTAGTTAATTACTCACTTCCAGATAACCCAGAAACTTATACACATAGAATCTGAAGAACTGGTAGAGCAGGGAATAAAGGGGAAGCAATTTCATTTGTTTCTAGAAAAGATTCAAGAATGTTATCTTGGGTTGAAAGAACAATTAAATCAAAAATTAAAGTTGGAACTTTACCAAAAGTTTCAGATGTAATTGAATTTAAAAAGAAAAGATTAAAAGATCAAACTAAAGAATTATTATCTGATGTTTCAACTTTACATTATATTGATTTAGCTAAAGATTTATTAGAATTATCTGAAAATCCAGCTGAAGTATTAGCTGCAATTTTAAAAGAAGGTTACGGTAAAGAATTTTCAACTACTCATTATTCTGATTTAAAAGAAGAAAGTTTTGGTGGTGATTCTAGAGAAGGAGGTAGAGAAAGAAGAGGGTTTACTGGAGTAGATGGTGAAAAAAGATTATTTGTAGCTAGAGGTAATCTAGATGGTATGAATCCAGGTGAATTAATTAGATTTATTGAAAAATCAATTAATGGTAAAATGGGTGATGTTGGTAATATTGATATTATGAGAGAATTCTCATTTATTAATGTTAAAGATACCGATGCCGATGTTATATTAAGACATTTTAAAGATGAAAATCCAAGAAAACCTTTAATCGTTGAAGCTAAATCAAAAGATGGTGGTGGTTCAAGAGGAGGTTCTTCAAGAGGAGGTTCTGGTGGTTGATATAGAGGAGGTTCTTCAAGAGGAGGTTCTGGTGGTTGATATAGAGGAGGTTCTTCAAGAGGAGGTTCTAGAAGTTCAAGTTCAAGTTCAAGTTCAAGAGGTGGATACAAAGGAAATAGAAGTTAAATAAAAAAAGAAAGATTTTAAATCTTTCTTTTTTTATTTATTTATAACTTTAATAATAATATTATCAGTCATTTTTGATACAGTATTTATAAAAAATGGTCTTATTTCAATTTTCACATTACTAATTTTAGAATTATTAATTAATATTTTTAATGCTTCATTCTTATCTACTCAAGATATTATATTTTTTAATTTTTCTACATAATTATTTTTTTCAGTAAGAAAATTATGAGAAAAAAATGCTTCAATTTCAGCAGTAGCTTTAATATTTAATGGCTTTTCTTCTTTGTATATAATATTTGATATTCTTAATGAATTTTCATTTAAAAATAAAAAAGTTTCTATATCTTTAAGTATTGTTCATCTTATTGTAGTAGATAATTGATTTAGAACTTTTTTTGTATTGTAACTATAACCAATTATTTTTATAGTTCATGATAGTTCAAATTCATTAATATTACTAGCTATTTTTAGTTGTTCAGTTCATAATATTTTAAAGTCTGAATATTTAAGAATTCAATCTATTCATAAAAGTTCTGTAGTTGTGTTATTATTTTTATTATTTTCAATTATTTGTTTTTTTAATTCATTTAATGCTTTTTGTTTTAATTTTGTTTCTAATATATTTTTAGCATTTTCAATATCTTTTTTGGTTAATTGTTTTTGATAATTATCACTTGCTCACTTTATTTCAGTAATTGTTTTTGCATAAATATTTTCTTTATTATCTTTCAATCAAGGTAAAGTTAATAAAATTCATTCTTTTAAATTTGATTTAATTCAAGAAATAGTTCAATTAATATTATGAATTTTTGATGTAACATTGATTTCTACTTCTCAAGGGATAATTACTCAACTAGAGGAATATGTAGCTTTCGGTATATGTATGCTTGTATCTGATTTTAATATAACTCAATCAATTGTAATTAATCTAGTATTAGCTAATAGATCAATTTCTTCATTTAATTTATTATAAAATATTACTTTTCATTTACTTCTTTTTAAGCTTTGTTCATTTATTCAACTTGTTCAAAAATTATTTTTTAAATAAATTAATTTAGATATTTTATTTAATTTTATAATATTATTATTTACTATTTCGTCTTTTTTTACTTCTCTAAATATGAAATTTTCAGCTTTAGTTTTTATATTTATTTCTGGTGTTATATAGATGTATGTTTTGTTTACTGCAAAATAAAATATAAAGAAAAATAAGAAAATTGAGATAATTAGTGCTATTATAAAATAACCAATTTTAGATTTTTTAAGTCAGTATTTTTTTTGATATTCAAAAGTGATATTATTTGATTTATCTGAAAATAATTGTTTTAATTCAAGTAAATAACGTTTAAATAAATATTTAGTATATTGAATTGGTGTATAATTATATTCTAATAAATCTGTATCTCATAATTGAGAGTATTTAATTCATATTTTTTTTCATATTTTTTTTGCACTTTTATCACTAGTAATAATTATTAATTCTTTTTTTCAAGATTTAGCTTTTAAAATTTTTAAAGATGTGTAGTTATGTATGATTGGATGTCAAAAAGAAAAATCTAATACTATATCTTTTTCTTTACAATTATCTATTTTAATAATTATATCTATAATTGAATCTTTTTTATTAATTTTGATCATTTTTTTTAAAAAAGTTACTTTTATTCTTCATTTAAGAATATCTATAAAGTTGCAAATTACAATATTTCTTTACAAAAAAAATCTAATAGATAAAATGTTTTTATAGTATATTAATATTAAAAATAATTTTAGTGAAAAATATAAAAAATATTATAAAATTAATTGATGATGCAATAAAAGAAGATGCAGAATTAAATATAATGTGATGATGAATTATTAAAGATTGATATAATAAAGATGTTGATTTTTTCTCAGATATTATTTCTAATTCTAATAATTGGCTTGCAGAATATCAATTAAATTTATCAACTAAATATTGAATAAATTCTTTAAAAATAAAACATACAAATGCTTCAGGTTATTTTATAGAAATACCAAAAAGTCAGATAAATAAGGTGCCAGATGAATTTATACATAAGCAAAGTTTAGTTAATGCTTCTAGATTTATTACAGAAGAATTAATAGAATTTCAAGAAAAAATACTTTGAGCTGAATGAAAAAAATCAGAAAAAGAGTATGAAATATTTTCTGAAGTTAGAGACTTAATATTGAATTCATTTGATGAAATAAAAATAATTTGAGAAAAAATTGGATACATAGATTTTTTGACTTGATTAAGTCAGGTAGCGTATGATTTTAATTATATAAAACCTAAAATTAATGATAATTATAATTTAGATATTGTATGATGAAGACATGCAGTAATTGAGCAAAATAATAATGATTTTATTAGTAATAATTTAAATCTTACAAATAAAAAATTCATTCACATAATTACATGACCTAATATGTGATGAAAATCTACATTCTTAAGACAAAATGCTTTAATAGTATTACTTACTCATATTTGAAGTTTTGTCCCTGCTAAATCAGCGAATATTCCGTTAACTGATAAGATTTTTTCAAGAATAGGAGCATCTGATAATTTATTTTTAGGTGAATCTACTTTTATGGTAGAAATGCAAGAAGTAGCAAATATATTAAATAATTCTACTGATAAATCATTCATAATTATAGATGAAGTATGAAGAGGAACATCAACTTATGATTGAATGAGTTTGGCTTGGGCTATATTAAAAGAAAATCATGATAATATCAAATCAAAGACTTTATTTGCAACGCATTATCATGAGTTAATAGATGAATCTAAAACACTAAAAGGTGTCGATAATTTTTCTGTTGCTGTATGAGAAAATGAAGAAAATTTAGTCTTTTTAAGAAAAATTATACCTGGATGAATCAAGAAATCTTTTTGATTAGAGGTTGCTAAAATTGCATGATTGTCTAATTCTACTATTACAGAAGCAAGATTAATGTTGAAAAAATTAGAATTAAGTCATAATAAAATTTCATGAATTCAAATGATTATTTCAGATGATGACTCGTTGAAAAATATTAAAAAAGTAAGTAAATGTAATAGTGAACTAACTCAAAAAATAAAGAATATTAATGTTAATAATTTAACACCCTTAGATGCATTAAATTTAATTAATGAATTAAAAAATATTAATGAAAAAAAATAATATAATAATATTGCATGATACTTTTTTGTATAAATGATGATGAGAGAGACTAATTTTAATGATGGCTAAATCCTTGAAATCAGATTTAGCATCATGATTTTTTAGTAAATGAAGTTTTGATTTAAGAAAGGAATGATTTAATTGAAAAATGATATCAGTATCAAATGAGATATTTAAAAAATGATTTAGGCATATTAAATTAAAATATTCTTTCTTATTTAATACTAATTTTTTATCCAATTATAATACTGTTATATTTTCTTGAGATAGTATAAGTGCAGTGAAAAATTGTAATATAAATACTAAAAAAATATATTATTGTCATACTCCACCTAGATATTTATATGATTTACGTGATATTTATTATAAAAAAGTACCATTTATATTAAAACCATTATTTAATATATTATCATATGTCTTTAAAAAAATGTATGAATCTGATATTGAAAAAATGGATTTAATATTA
>JAMOTX010000037.1 GCA_027062145.1 Candidatus Altimarinota bacterium
CTTCAAAAGATGAATGAAACATCATATCAGTAATAGCTATAATACTTTGTCATAAAACAAAATTACCAGTTCAAAAATATTCTAATCTTTTTAACGCATCAATTAAATCATTTGGTATTTTTTCTCATGTTTTATAATGTTTAGCGACATTAATAATTGTTTCTGTATCATTAGACCAATTTTCAAGTAATTGACTTGGTAACTCAACAAAATCCCATTCAACTTGTACTCAAGTTAGATCAGCATATTTTGATTTTGATAACATAGAATGTATAGCATGTCCAAACTCATGAAATATAGTTTCAACTTCAGATAAAGTTAATAGTATATTTTCAGATTTAACAAAACTCATGTTATTTATTACAATAGATTTTTTATCTTCAAATCTTTCCCTTAATTCATTAGCCCAAGCTCAACTTCTTTTATCTTCATTATAAAAATAATCTCACATAAAATATGAAATAAATTTTTCTCATTTATAAACTTCGTATATCTCTATATCATCATTATACTTCCCCTCTATTTCTATTTTTTTCATTCTTATTCAATACAATTTTTCAACTGTTTCAAAAAGTGCTTGTTTTGTATTTTCAAATTCAAAATATTCTTTTAATTTTTTATCATCTAATTTGTACTTTTTTTCTTTAAGTAATCTAGAATAATAAGTCATATCCCATTGATTAATTTTTTCTAATCAGAAAAAATCTTTTATTTCATTTATTTCTTTTAATGCCTTAGGTTTAGATTTAATAGCTAAATCATTTAATAAATCAATAACTTCTTCTGGATTTTTAGCCATTTTAAATTCTAAAGAAAGTTCAGCATAATTATTATAATTTAGAATCTTAGCTTTTTCTTCTCTTAATTTAATTATTTCTAAAACAATTTCTCTATTGTCATATTTTCATTCAGAAGCAAATGAATTATGAATTTCTAAAAAATGTTTTCTTATTTCAGAGTTAGAACAATATTTTAATATAGCTATATATGAAGAATAGCTTGAATCAAATAAATATCATTCTTTTCATTTAGTTTTAGCTTTTTCAGATGCGTTATCTAAATCACTTTTTGGTAATTCTTTTAAAAATTCATCATCAGCTAGTAAATATTCAAATTCTTTTTCACTATCTAAAATATTATTAGAATATTTATTAGATAATTTTGATAATTTTTTAATAATAAGTTTTAATTTTTTTTGCTTATCTACTTCTAAATTAATTCATTTAACTTTAAATGCTATTATAGTATCCTCTATAATTTTCTTTTGTTCTAAATTAAGACTGCAGTTATTAAAGCAATATTCAAACATTTCAAAATACCTTTTTGAATATGATATTTCATTATAAAAGTCATTAAGTTTTGGTTCTACATTTTCTATAACTTCTCTAACTTTATCTCCTGATTTAACACTTGATAAATGATTTAATAAACCCCAAAAAAAACTTAAATTTGATTCTTCTTCAAATAAATCAAAAGTTATTTCCTTATCTTCAGTTTGTAATTTATCATTAAATTTCTTTTTTTCTTCATCCAAAAATTCTAACAAAATATCTTCTGCTATATTTAATACTTCTTCACTATATAAAAATTGTAAATTTGGAAAATCTTTTCTTTCTAACTCATTAATAATTTTTTGTTTTAATTCCATTTTTTTATTTATTTTTATATAAAATTGATTAGAATGATTTTATAGTTTTACAGATTAATTTCAACTAAAAAATGAACATAATACCAAAAATGGAAACTAGTTGGAATAAAGTATTAAAAGATGAATTCAAAAAAGAATATTTCAAAGAAATAGAACAAAAAATATATGATGATATTACAAATTGAATAACAATATATCCTGAAACTCAAAATATATTTAAAGCATTTGAAAAAACTACATTTGATAATATAAAAGTAGTTATTTTATGACAAGATCCATATCATGGAGAATGACAAGCACAATGATTTTGTTTTTCTGTTCCAGAATGAACTAAGCTACCTCCTAGCTTAAGAAATATTTATAAAGAACTATTAGAAGAATCAAAAAATTGAGATTTAACTTCATGGACTGAACAATGAGTATTTTTATTAAATGCTATATTAACAGTACAAGAATGAACTCCTGCAAGTCATTCTAAAATATGATGGGCACAATTTACAGATACTGTTATTAAAACTATTTCAGATAAAAAAGAATGAATTATATTCTTACTTTGGTGAGCATTTGCACAAGGTAAGAAAAAATTAATAAATGAATCAAAACATACTATTTTAGAAACAACACACCCTTCTCCATTTTCAGCTTATAGATGATTTTTGGAAAGTGATTGTTTTAATGAAACAAATAAACTTTTAAAAGAAAATTGAGAAAAAGAAATTAATTGGAAAATAAAATAAAAAAATACTAAATATATTTTTGTAAAACTTTTTAAGCATTAACTATTCACATAAAGTATTAAATTGCGAAAAAATATGTCAAACAATATATTTAGTATTTTTTTATATAACTTCTACCTCATTTTTCCAAATATCTTCTAAATTTTGTCTTTTTCTTATTTCTTTAATTTCTCAATTATTTCTAATTAATAATTCTCCTGCTTCTGGAAATGAATTATAATTTTTCATACTCATAGATGAATTATAAGCTCAAGTTCCATCAATAACCATAATATCTCAAACTGAAACTTTTGGTAAACTAATAGTTTCTAATACTTCTTGGTCATAAAGTTTACATGTAAGAATATCTCATGATTCACAACAATGTCCTACTACTACATAATCTTCTTTTTCTATTGATTCATTTATAACTGCAATTGGTTGTTGTACTCCATACATTGGGACTCTAGGCATTTCTGTCATTCATGTGTTTGTTCTAATAAATTTATATCATTTTTTTCAAGTTGAAACTATATCATCAACTTTAGCTATTACAGAACATGAATTAATAACCATGTATTTTCATGGCTCCACTTCTAATTTTATTTTTCTTCATGTTTGTTTATAAAAATCTTCAAATTTTTCAGCTACTGATTTTCATATAGCTTCTAAATCTGCTGATTTTTCATAAGGCATAATTGCCATTTTAAATCATCCTCACATATCTAAACAAGTAACACTTCAAAATATTTTAACAAATCATAATCAAATATTAGCTGATTCTGTCCAAGATTTAGGGGTATTTTCTGAACCAATATGAATATGAATTTTTATAATTTTTAATTTATTTTCAGCAGCTATTTTTTTGATTTTTAAAATATCTTCATGCCATATTCCAAAAGATGAAGTTTCTCCTCACGTTGAAATAGCTTTGAATGCTCCCGATCACATTCATGGATTTATTCTAACTCATATTTTCAATTCAAGGTTTATTTAACTTTACTATTTCTCTTAATTGTTTCAAACTAGTAGCAACTATTAAAACTCACATATCTACTAATTCAGATAAATTACCTGGAGTTTCTTGACCAGATATTTGTATATCACTTCATTTAAATCAAGCATTTAATGCTCTATATGCTTCATATTCTGAACTACAATCTATTTTTATTCCTTTATTATTAAAGATTTTTAAAATATTTATATTTGAATTAGCTTTCATAGCATATCTAACTTTATGTCAAAATGCACTTGGAAATGCTAAAAAAGCATCTGCTGCTTCATTTAATTTATCTTCTGAATAAACATATACTGGTGTTTGAAAATCTTGTTCTATTTTATTTACTTGTTCTTCATTTAAAAAATTCATAATTTACTTTTATTTAATAGTATCTTCTTTTTCTATATTTTTTAATACTTCATCAGTTTTATTTGAATAACTTATTCAAATAAATGGAATACTATAAACTTGTGAAAGTATTATTGAATGTAATCTCATAGCTAAAACTAGATCCATTTCTTTGTAAATATATTTAGAATAAACTTCATCCATAGAATTTATAATTCTAATTTTTTCTGTTATTCTTAAAAATCTACTTAAAAATTTATAATCATTAGCAATTAAATCTGTTTTATGGAAACTATGCGGAAGTAAAATAACTTCTCATCACTCCTTTATTATATAATTAATTAATTCATTTATTTTTCATTCTTCAAATTGCGTATTTAACTTATCTTCTTTATCACTTAAGTATCATTTTCTAAAAGCTAATGCTACTTTTTTTCATTTTAATTCTATTCAATCCAAATCATTAATACTAAAATCAAAAGATTTAATTTTTTTTATTAAACAACTATTTTTTTTATAATTAATGTTTTCATTAAAAACTGGGTCTTGTACTATTTCAGATTTTATTCACAAATTATCTAATACTTTATTACTATATACATCTCTTACAGTAATTTTATATACTTTACTAAATATTTTTTTTATTTTATCAAAATTTGAATCATCTTTTATATTTAATCATACGGCAAAAAATTCTATTTTTTTTCTAAAAAATCTAAAAATATTAGTTCTAAATATCCATTGATTTAAAGGATTTTTTGTTGTTTGTTTTTCATTATCATAAATTATTCCTCCTCATCAAATAATTATTAAATCACTTTTTATAACACTAATAATAAATACAAAAAAATTATATATATTTTTAAATATATTTCTTGGGTTTTTAATTCATACTGGAAAATATTCTTTGTAAACTATATTTGATTTTTTATAAAAAGGATTTTTATAATCATAAGAAAAAACTATAAATTTAGTTTTTTTTCCATATTCATTTTCAAGTAATTTAATTTCATTTTTTAAGATTAATTCATCTCAAAGATTTTGTGCTCAAATTGAAGCAAAAATTGATATTATCATATTTATATTATTTGATATATTTTATAGATATATAATAAATAAAAAGAAAAAAAAAGCTAGTTTATCTAGCTCTCTTCTTTTTTTCTAAAACTCAAAGCTTCTAAAACATGTTTACTTTCAATATTTTTATTAAGCTCTAAATCAGCTATGGTTCTAGCTAATTTTAATATTCTAAAATATGCTCTTGCAGATAAATTTAGATTACTTATTGCTTGTTTTAAAATATTATCTGTATCATTATCTATTTTACAATATTTATTTATATCCTTTGTTCACATTTCAGAATTAAAAGTAATACTAGTTCATTCAAATCTATCTAATTGAATAGACCTAGCACCTTCCACTCTTATTTTTATATCACTTGAATTTTCTGAATCACTATAATCATCACCAATTTTAAATTGTTTAGTTTTTACTTTTGGAACTTCAATAAAAATATCTACCCTATCTATAAGTGGTCCTGATAATTTTCATCTATAATTTTCTACTTGTTTATTTGTACAAATACATTCTTTATCAGGATCAGTTAAAAATCAACACGGACAAGGATTCATTGCTCAAACTAAAGTAAAAGCAGCTGGATAATTATAAGTAGCATTAACTCTATTAACTGTAATATTTCAATCTTCTAATGGTTGCCTTAAAACTTCAAGTACAGACTTATCAAACTCCAATATTTCATCTAAAAACAAAACTCATTTATGTGCTAAAGATATTTCTCAGGGTTTTGCATTTCTTCATCAACCAATAATACTAGCACTTGATGCAGTATGATGAATTGTTCTAAATGGTCTTTTATTAACAATAGGATTGTTTATATTTAAAAGACCACAAATACTATATATTTTTGAAACTTCGATAGCTTCATCTATAGTTAAATCTGGTAATATACTAGCAAAAGATTTACTAAGCATCGTTTTTCAACTACCAGGAGGTCAATCCATTATAATATTATGTCATCAAGCTGCTGCTATTTCCAATGCTCTTTTTGCTTGTTCTTGTCCTAAAACATATTTAAAATCAAATTTATTTTCTATTATTAAATCTTTTTTTCAAAAATTTTTAAAATCTAATTTTTCAGCAATTTTTAACTCCTTATCTTTATTTAATATATCAATAACTTCCTCTAAATTATTTACAGCGATAACATCTATTCATGGAATTATAGATGCTTCAAATACATTATCCTTTGGAATAAAAATTCTTTTAAATCATTTTTCTTTTGCTCAAATAGTAGCAGGCAAAACACTTGAAACTTTTCTAAGTCTTCAATCAAGAGAAAGTTCTCATAAAAATATTGAATCTTTAACTAGACTTTCTTCTATAGATCAATTATTCAAAAGTATTCATATAGCAATTGGAAAATCAAAACTTGGTCATGATTTTTTAATATCAGCAGGAGCTAAATTAACCGTTATTCTTGTCATTGGTAATTTATTTCAAGAAGATTTTAAAGCAGATTTCATTCTTTCTTTACTTTCTTGAACTCATTGATCAGCAAGTCACACTATTGTAAAACTAGGCAATCAATTATTTATATCTACTTCTACTTCTATTAAATCAGAATTTAATCAGTTTACTGTTATAGAATTTACTTTTGATATCATAATTCGTGTTGTTAATATTATATACAATATATACTCTAACTATATACTTTTTATATACAAGTCAAATTTATTTTAATATAAAAAAATTGATTTATAAAAATTAATACATATATTCCCCCTTCCAAAAAAACAAAGGAAAAAAATTGGAAGAAACAAAACAAAAACAAAAATTAAGAAATAAGTTGGCATTTTATATGCAAAAATTTATAAGTATTATTTTTATAATACTTACTGCAGTAACAGCAATATATCTAGTAAATGAGATTTATCATTTTTCTATAAAGGTATACGCTGGTATTTCAAATAAAGAATTTATTAAAGAAGTTTTTTATCTACTCATAATTATAGAAGTTATGTTTATTGGTATAAAATACTTCTCTGAAAATTTACATATTCCAAAAAGATATTTTTTATATATTGGTATTACAACCTTAATAAAAGAAATATTTATTCACCCAGAAAAATCTCTTTTATATTCTGGTGCAATATTAATGCTAGTAATCGCAAGTTCACTAATAAAAATAGTAAATATATATTCAAAAGAAAAAGAAAAGCCTCCTTTATTTGAAAAATGATTTAACTATTATTAATCCTAATCAATATGATTAGGATTTTTTCTTGCATTTCAATCAAAAATAGCTATAAATTCATTGTTTTAAAAATAATTAAATAAATATGTGAATTACTGAAAGTTATGATCCAAATGCATGTAGTATTGGATGAAGAAATAATTGATTAGAATCTTGGACATGGGAAGAATATAAGGAACAAAAAGAAAAATTTTGAGACCAAATTGTTCTTGTAGATATGATAAATCATCCTATTCTTGACTCTGTTACTATTTCAAATGAATTATTTGATCCAAGTAATAAACCAAAATGAACTGTTTTTGCTCTATATTGTCACAGTGGATGATCTAGTTGATATATTCAAATGCAAATAACTCCTCAATTACCAATGTACAAATTTGTAAATATTGCTGGAGGAATAATGAGCTATTAATATTTGTAAATAATAAATTTTTATGTTAATATTTATATATAAATTTAATATTAATATAAAAATATGCCTGAAAGTATATATAATTTAGAAATTTTTAAATGAATTGATACATCTGTAATTGATTCTATTTTACTTGAATGTGAAGAAAGAAAATATTCAGCATGAGAAATGATTATCATAGAATGAGAAGAATCAAACTGAGAATGATATATTATTAAAAGTGGTAAAGTTTCTATTTGAATTAGATGAACAAGAGTTGCTGAATTAAATGCTTGAAACATTTTCTGAGAAATTGCATTACTTAA
>JAMOTX010000038.1 GCA_027062145.1 Candidatus Altimarinota bacterium
AGATGTAATAAATAAATTAAACGAAAAAATTAAAAATGGAGATAATATTGAATACAGTTCTACAATAAAATCATTAGATAATATAGAAGCATTTTTTAAAAATTCTAAGAATTGATGAGAGATTTCAAATAAAAAAATATTAGATTCTATAGCAAAATTAAAGGAATCAACACAATATAAAAATCAAGATATAGTAACAAAAGAAACTTTAGAATTACTTCTTAATCTAGATAAAAATCATAATGCAGCTTTTCTAAAAAGTTTAAAAAATTCTTGAAAAATAACATATAAAACTAAAGAAAAAATTAGCTTGTTTATAGAAAAAAAAGCTATTATATCAGATGATTGAAAAGTAATAAGAGAACTAAGTTCAAGTGAAGTAGAAAAACTAAAAATAGTAAAACAACAAATAAAAGAAGCTCTAGATAAATATGAATTCAACCTTTTTGATGAAAGAGAATATTCAGACTGAAGAGATAAATCTAAATACTTATACAATATAATTGATCAAAAATCTGGTTGGGATTTAAGTGGTTGAACAGAAAAAAATTGAAAACTAGTAAAGGAAATTACTAGACAATTAAATACATTAACAAATAATTTTAGAATTGAACCAACTGAAATAAATAACGTTATATATAAAATACTAGATAATCAAAATAATTCATCTCTAACAGTATGAAATAAAATTCACCTACTAAAACTATTAGAAAAAGTTTGAGTAATCAAACCTAGTGTAGAACAAAAATTAGAATTTCTTACAAAAATAGAATCAAAAACTTCATCTGATTTTAGACAAAATATAGTAGAAATAAAAGAATACACTAAAGATTTTGAGAAAAAACTAAAAACATGAAATGATAAAATTCAAAAATTAATAGAAGAAAAAAATATTAAAGAAATTGAAGAATATATAATAGAAACAAAAGATCAAAGAGTTTCAGTAGACGCATCTTATCTAGACTGAAAAGATCTAAGGCCATGATTAGATTATGTAGTCTTAAAAAATAAACAATGAATTGATGAAATTTTTATTACAAAAGTATATCCTTCTAGATATTTTATGTCTAAATTATTAGAACCTTGAATCGATCTAAGGCAAAAAGAAGCATATATGGAGCTAATTGCTAACACTAGTGATTTTTGATGAAAAACTATAAAAGAATACTTTAATGAAACTACTGATATAGAAACAAAATTATTACTTTCTTATCATAAAGATTTAAAGTATGAAAAAGAAGGTGCAGATATGCTACTAAAATATTCATCAAACCCAAAACATACTGAAACAATTCAATATATAATTGCAAAAAGAGATGATTTATCTTTATTAAAAAATTCTGAATGAGCTCTATTAACAAAAGAATTTTTAGAAAAAACGATTACAAAAGAAAAATTAGAAACTGAAACATGAGAAAAATATACAGATGATGAATTTAAAGAACTAAAAATTAGGTATATTAAACTAATTATCACTACTAAAGATATAAATAAACTAAACTCTGTTAGTAAATGAGTGAGAGATGAAATAGCTAAACAAAAAGAAGGTAAAGCTATTATGAAAACAATAAATATTATAGAAACAAATCTACCTAGTATAAAAACAGCATTTAAAAATAACCTAAGATTACAAGCAGAAAAATTAACACAAATAGATTTAACAAGATCAATGGATAATATTTATGATTGAATACTTTTAGCAATGCAAGAAAATCCAAAAATAGTACAAAATCCTGAACTATTAAATAAAACTATAATCAGACTAATTGATGGAAAAATAGATTCAGATATTTTATCTAAAATATGAATATCTAAGAGTCAATTAACTGATGATATAAAAACAAATTTTTTAACATTAGTATTTGCTTGAAGAGTATGATTACAAGCTAATGAAAGTTTTAGAAATGTTGAAAGAGCTGAAACAAAATTAATAGCAGGAAAAGCTATAGCTGCATTAACATGAACAACGATATTCAACTCTGAATTAATGGGTGATGATAAAATTTTACTAAAAAATAATATGAAAAGAGATACTAATATACTAGAAGATAATATAGCCGATACTTGGGAAAAATCTCCAAAGTATCCAGAATATATTAAAGCAATGGAAACCTGAGATATTACAGCAGCTATGAACATCAAAAGAACAGCAATAAATGAAATCACAAAAATGGTTTTAAAAGCATATATTGCTGATTTTAAAGATAAATATGAAGCAAAATACCTAGCTAAATTCCAAGAATTCCCTCTTTGATTAAGAGATTTAACTTCTACTATTCATGAAAAGCTTTCTCCTAAAGTAAAAGACACAACAGTAAAATGAAGAAATGCTTTTGCTAAATGAATATATGATTTCATAAGTCACTACAATAAAGAAGACGGAAAAGCTGAAAAATATGCAAGAAAACTACTAGACAAAGTAGAATGAGGACAATCAAGCCCTATTGCAGATTTACTAATAAATATGTGAAAACAATCAGATATTGAATCAGCTAAAAGTCCAGAACAAAAACAAAGAGAATACGATGAATATATAAGGAAATCTAAAAAAAGACAAAATGAATCACAAAAAAATATTGATGAATCACAAAAAAATATTGATGAATCACAAAAAAATATTGATGAATCACAAAAAAATATTGATGAATATAAAAAAAATACAATACAATCTAAAGAAAATGTTGAAAAACGGAATCAACTTATTGAAAAGATGAAATCAATTTAATTTTTAAAAACACCAATATGGTGTTTTTTTGTTTTTATTAGCTATTTGTGATAAAATAATATAAATAATTATTTTAAAAATATAAATATGGAATGATTTAATAATATAGAATCGTCAAATGAACAAACAAATGAAGTAATTCAAGTGCAAGAGCTAGACTTATGACATCAAGAAATACTAAAAAACTATGAATACAAAATTATGTTCATAGATTTTATTAAATCTTTAAATCCTGAAGATAAAGAAAGGTTTTTAAATATTTTAAAACATATTCCAGATGAAGAATTACAAGAATACTTAGAAGATAGTTTTGAAGATGATTCAGAAGAAAACTGAGAATATTTCTTTGATGAATTCGCTGAAAACTATTATATTCCTAAAAATTCTCAAACAAATAAAAATCCAAAAGAAACATTAAAATCAATTCCTAAAATAAATCCAAAAATAAAAGAAATAATTAATACTATAAATATTTTAACTGATACAGATAAATCAAATCAATTAATAATAGATAGCTTAATAAAACAAATTAATGATTTTAAATCATTAAATATTAGACCTAAAGAATTAAAATTATTAGAATCTAATTTTAGAACGCTAAATAAGTATAAAGAAAATATAATCGAGGCTGAAAAAAATAAAGTAGAGGCTAAAAAAGATAAAGTAGAGGCTGAAAAAGATAAAGTAGAGGCTGAAAAAGATAAAGTAGAATTAAAGGAAAAAGAAATAAATATAAAAGAAACTAAAAAAGAAGCTGAAGCAGAATCTAAATGAAAAAAAATTCTTAGAAGCAAAATTGAAACATTTAAAGATATTGATAAAGAATTTTATAATATTTTATTAGAAGATGCTAATCTATCTGATAGTACAGAAAAAGATGCAATTCTAATTCAAAAAATGGTAGACTATTTAAGTAAACCATGAAATGCTACTGATTTTTTAACAAAATTAAAACAAAATACATCTAATGCAGAATATAATAAAATTTATAATGCATTATGTAGTATATCACCAGAAATTAAAAAAATTCTTAATAATGCTATTTATTTTGATGATAGTGAACCAATAATACAAGAATGAAATAAAATTATTTCTTGAGATAAATATATTGATTTTTCTACTAACCCCCCTCTTTGATACATAACCCTAAAAAACTGACTTAAACTACAAACAAAAATCACTGCTCCTCATACTATGAAACTTAGAGCAGAATTCGCAAAAAAACAAAAAGAGTATGAAAAAACTGTTTGAAAATTAAAAGAAAATATTGAAAAACTAGATACTGAAATAATTGGTTTAAAAAATGATATTTCAGAAAAAAAATCTAGAATAGAACAAATCCAAAACTCTGATATTTCTCCTGAAGATAAAAAAAGATTTATAAAAAATATTAAAGAAATTATTTTAAAAAATCAAAAATTAATAGAAACAAAAATAAAGCTTATAAATGAAAATAAATCTGCATTTGAAATAGAAAATGGTAAGTTTAAAAAAGTAAAAGAAGCATTTGAAACAAATATGTATGAACTTATTGAAGCTTCTAGAGATGAACTTTTAGAATGAGATGAAAAAGCTAGAAAATCACTTCATTTTCTTGATAGCCTAGGTATAGATCCTTCACTACAACCTGCTCTTCAAGATATGATAAAAGTAATAAATCGTAATAGTGGTTTGAGAAATAAACTTGGATTTGATAGAAGAATAGATTTATCAAATTTTGATTTATGAATCGATAACTGATTAGGTAATAACAAACAGTGAGAAAATTCTATAAAAACAAAAGAAAAATTTGCTAGTATAGTAAATATATTGCTAAGTGGTTCTAGAAAAAGACCAATAGTAACTGAATCTATGTCTACATGAACTACATTTACAAATGAATCTTGAGAGATTTTAAGTAAAGATAGAGCTATTTGAGATATAAAAGAAAATATGTGAATGAATACATATGGTCATATGATGGTAAATGCTATGGAATATAGTGGTGAAGATGAATAAAAAAATCTAGAGAATTTTCTCTAGATTTTTTTTAAAACTAATATTTTTCAAAAATTAATATCATTCTTTTTGATTTGTTATCAAATTCACTTCACTTAAAATCTCAATATTTTTTTACAAGTTTTAAATTATATTTATTTCATATATCTTCTAACTCTTTATCTGTATATATACTTAAACAATATTTTTCATTAATTATTTTCTTTCATTTTTTAATTATTCTTTTAAAAGATAATTTATTATCTTCAACACTTTTTCTATCTAAAATATAATCTTCTCATTTTTCTAATTTTGATTCTCATTCTAAAAATAGATTTTTATCATATGGATTATTTAAATCTAATAAAAATTTTCATTTATTTAAAAGTATATTTGAAATATTTTGAATTATTTTTTCATTTTCTAAATCACTAAAATATCAAAAAGATGTATGTAAAGAATAAATTTTATTACAATCTTTCTCTTTTATTTCCTTTCTAATATCTCACAGTATATATTTATCCTTAAAATTTGATTTTCTCTTTATATAAGATATGAAACTATTTGAAATATCTATTCAATAGACATTGTATCATTTATTTAATAATATTTCAGTATGTCTTCAAAATCAACAAGATAAATCTAATATCTTATCGTGCTTATTAATTTCTAAATATTTTTCAATAAAGCTAACTTCATTTTCTGTTCTAGCTTTATTTAAAATAATATCATAAAAATATTTATAATAGTTTATTGTGAAAATTTTTGACATATTTTTTTATAAAAAAATAGGATGAGCATTTTAACTCATCCATATAACATTATGCAGCAAGTGCAGGAGCATCCCAGCAAATAACTTGAGCACCTTCAGATAACATTTTAGAGTCACCAAAAACACTTTCATACTTAGATGCTAATGCATCTGCTTTTTTTTGATGTTTAGTAAGTTCATCACCTAATCTTGCCCAAGACATATGATAAAGCTTAACACCAAAAACATTTAAACAAACTTCTTCGAAAGCTTGATTATCTAAAAGACAAGCATGAAATGCTTTGTCTTCATACTCATGATAAGCATATAAACCTGGCTCGTTTACAGAGATAACAAGACTCTTATAAAAAGTTTTTAATCTTTCGTTAGCCTCTTCTAGTGTATCACCTTCTTTTTGAAGAATTTTAGAAGCAACATTACTTAAACCCGTTTTTTGAGCTAAATCAATAATTAAATTTGACTGAGCTACTATCTTTTTTTCCGACATCATTTGATATCCTTTATTTTTTTTAGTATAAATTTATACTAATAATAAAATAACTACTATAGTTAAAAAGTCAATAATTTTATTTTTTATAATAAAATAAAATTAATAAAAAGAGCTATTTTCTAGCTCTTTTTTATTTTGACCAAATTGCTTTCCATATTTCCTTTAAACTAAGTAAATTATACTTATAAGAATAATAGTAAAACAATGGTAAATTGTTATGAAACTTCAAAGTAATAACTAGTGCAATTATTTTAATTAATATATGGTCTGGAAATTTTAAAATTCCAGCATTTATATCATTGAACATTTGCATTTGTAAATAAACTAATCTATCATTATTTTTTATATATTCCAAGTCTACTTCATAAAAATCAAATATATAAGTAGATACTATAGAATAATCCAATAATTTAAGATTACCTTTACTATCTATTCCATAATTTTCATAATTTTCGATTGTATGATTATCTAAATAATGACCGATAAAGTATCTACTAAAATAAAACTTATTATACAGCTTGAAGAAATTATCATAAAAATACTCTGGCTCAACTGGTGTTAATTTTTCTGACCTAATAGTCATTTCACCAAGCTCATATCTAAATATTTTTGCAAATGAACCTTTCAAAAAAGCATAATTTTTAATAGTTTCCCAGAAAAAAATTTCTTTTGCGTTTTCAAAAGTACCATGAAAACCTAACACTAAAGATTCAAACAAGTCTTCATCTTCTATATGTTTTGTTAATGGTTTTTTAATAACATAATCTTCATAAATTTCAACAATTTTACTTTTTCCACTTTTTGTTTCTATTTTTGACTGTGACATAATATCACCTCCTACAAATTTGTTTGTTTTTTATCCATAATTTATTATTAAAGATATATTAAATATAAAATAATAACAATAAATGTCAATATAATAAAAAAATATCTAATTAAATTAGATATTTTAACTTTTTAGATTGTAAAATCTATCATATTTTTCTGAACTAGTATTTTTTGGAAAATATTCTATTATTTCTGAATCTTCAATGAAGTATAATATATGAGGTATTTTTGATTTGATATCAATCGTATCTCAAGCTAAATGTTCTTCTTCTATATCTGCTCATCAAATATTTGATATTAATCTGATTTTTCAAGACAAAACTATTAATTTTTTATCATTTGAATAACTTTTTCATCATCTATAGTTTCAAGCTTTTGTAAAAATATTATAAATAGTAGTTTGTTCTAAATCAACTATATACATATCTCATACTTCATTATTTTTTGATTGAATATTTGTCATAATAATAATTTAATTATAAATTTAATCCCAAAGTTTTTTATGTTCCAAAATTAATTGATTTCTCTTCATATTAGTTAATTCATTTAATTCTGAATCTCAAACTTTATAATCTCAATTCAATATACTTTTAACACATTCTAATACTTCAGCATGTAGTAAATCCATTGATATCGCTGGACAACTTTTAAAAGCAAAATTAGCATTTTTTCATTCTCTGAATAAAAATACTTCTTTCCCTTTTATTTTATATCTTTTTATAAAATCTCAAATATTTTTAACATTTTCTTCAGTATTTTCTTCTAAAAATTTAACATCTATTTCATTTTGTCTAGATCAAGCACTTACTAATAAAACTCAATCTTTACAATTTTTTATAAAATCTGGATTTATAGACCTAACTCATGTAGAAGCAATTACTATATCAGAATT
>JAMOTX010000039.1 GCA_027062145.1 Candidatus Altimarinota bacterium
TACTCTTCAAGAACGCTGAATTAAGTAAATATGTATCAGTTATTTTTTTTAATTTTTCTTGTTTTTTTTCTTCAGATTCTTCTGAAACAAGTACTTTTAGTATTACTTTATCTGAATTTATTTTATTAATACTAGTTGTTAGTTGCGTTATATCTTTTGCTTTAAGCTTAGGATTTTCTTTTTGTAATTCTTTAATAAATATTCATAAATCTTTAGGTGAATTAAATTCTTTATTTTTAATTTTTTCTAAAAATTTATTAATTTTTTCTTCTTTCCATCAAATTTGTTTCAATATTGAAATCAATTTAGTAGATCATTCTTTTATGCTTAGTTCTATACTTATTATTAAAATATCATTATGATTTTTATTTATATCAAAATTATTTTTTAATAAATGATCTAAATCTCTTTTGATTAGAGCATTTCTGTCTTCAGGATTTTTTTCTATTTGCTTAATATATTTTTCTTTTTTTTCTTTATTGATATTTTCCATTTTTTTATCAAATGAATTATAATCTCATTTAATAAGTATTGAAAAATATTTTGTTATAGAATTAGATATTCTTTTAAAATGTCATTTGATCCAATTATTATCAGTATTATTTTTTAAAAAATTATTTTTTAAAATTAATAATTTATCAGTTTTTTCTTCTCAATATTTCTCTACTAAATAGCTATAATCAAGTTTATTAATACTTGATAAATATTTAATATAACTTCATAATCATTTTGTATTTAATGATTGTATACTATTTCTTGTTCATATTTCATTTTCAAAATTATTAATTTTAACTATATAATTTCATACTGCTGGATTAAATCATTGCAGTAAGTTATTATTATATCACTTATTATTTCATATTATTCTTTTTATAAGTTTATCTTGAAAGATTCTCACTTCATATTTATCACTTAAACTACTAAGTGTATCGTTAGTTCATGTAGTTAATTTATCTAAGTCACTAGCAATATTATATGTTCTATATTTTTTATTTAAATAATCTAATACTGATTCTAACTTACTAGAAGGTAGTTTGCTTACATCTATATCTATTAATTTATTTATATTTATTTTTCTAGGTTTCTTTTTTAATTTACTAATATCTCACATTTGAACTTTTATTTCTATAAGTTCACCAGTAGTTATTTTATTTTCAGTTTCTATTGATTTATAAATTTGATTTTCCAGATCATTGTATTCTTTTTGAAATTTTTGATGAAGATAGGGATTGTTTTTTTCAATTTTTTTTTCAATTGATTTAGCTTTACTTATAGATTTTTTTATATCAAATTTAATGTTTCAATCTGTATCTGATTTTTCAATACTAGAGTATATGTCTTTATGTTGATTTAGTTCCATGTTTTAGTATTAATAATATTTATATTATTTTATCATATATAAGAGATAAATTCTATTTTTTACTATTGACATAAGAATTATGTTGTGTATATTATTTTTCAAATAATTTATATATTAAATAAATTAAATATATGGAATCAGTTTGATGAATCTATTGATTAATGGATTCTTATGAAAAAGATCATTCAGATGAATGAATTAAGGAAAGAATCAAAAATATAATTGAAGAAAAAAAAGACAAAGAAATAAGTGAAGCTTTAGAATATAACTACTTTATTTTAGAAGAAATGATTGAATTTATTAATGATGTATCTCATTGTAAAGAAATGATGTCTATTAATTTGTCTTGATCTGAATTTTTAGAAAGTTATACCAAAATAATTAAATTTTTATTAAAATACCATCAATATATTAAAGAATTATGAATTAATGATGAAATGTTAGTTATAGCAAATAATATGTTCATATATTATTCAAAATGACATTTAAATTCATTAAATTGATTTGAATCTTTAATATCAAATAACTTAATTGATAAATCAGTAAATTTTGATTTTTCTGAAGATTTCTATGATGAAATGAAGGAAAGTTTGGTTAAATTTATAGAAATAATAAATAATGATTTATTATTAAAAAAAACAGCTTAAAATAGTTGTTTTTTTATTTTTTTAGCTATAATTAGACTCAATATTTACAAACTTAAAATTAAAATATGCAATATCAATCTGCAGAAATAAGACAAAAATTTTTAGATTTTTTTAAAAGTAAAAATCATGCTGTAATCCCTTCAGCCTCAGTTGTGCCTGAAAATGATCCTACAGTGCTTTTTAATACTGCATGAATGCAACCTCTTGTTCCTTATTTGATGGGAGAAAAACACCCTTCAGGTGATAAATTAACAAGTTCACAAAAATGTATAAGAACCGGTGATATTGAAGAAGTAGGTGATAATTCTCATCTTACATTTTTTGAAATGCTTTGAAACTGGTCTTTATGAGATTATTTTAAAAAAGAATCAATTGCTTATAGTTATGAATTTTTAACTTCAAAGGATTGGTTAAATCTTGATCCTAAAAAAATTGCAGTTACTGTTTTTGAAGGAGATGATGATGCACCAAGAGATGAAGAAAGTGCTGATCTTTGGAATAATGTATGAATGCCAAGAGAAAGAATATCATATTTAGATAAAAATGAAAATTGGTGGGCTGCTTGATCTACTGGTCCTTGTGGTCCTGATAGTGAAATTTTTTATTGGGTTGGTGAAAGTGAATTTCCACCTGTCTGATCAAATGTTGAAACTGATGAAGATAACTGGATGGAAATCTGGAATAATGTTTTTATGGAATTTAATAGATTAGAAGATGGTAGTTTAGAAAAATTACCAAACAAAAATGTAGATACAGGTATGGGACTTGAAAGAATAGTTGCAACTTTAAATTGAGAAAAAACAGTTTATAATACTGATATTTTTTCTGAAATATTAGATTCCATTGTTGCTAATATATTAGTATCATACAATGACGAAACTATGAAGGCTATTAGAGTAATAGCTGATCATTCTAGAACTGCTACAGTTATGATTTCTGATTGAGTTTTACCTTCAAATGTAGATCAAGGTTATGTACTTAGAAGACTTATTAGAATAGCTGTTAGAAAAGCATATAGTCTTGATTTTAAATGAGAATTTTTATATAAAATTGCAGAAGTTGTAATTGAAAAATTATGAGTAGCTTATCCTCATATGATAGATAAAAAAGATGAAATTATTTCTGAAATACAAAAAGAAGAAAAACAATTTTGAGAAACTCTTGAAAAAGGTATGAAGGAATTTGATAAATTAGTTAAATGATTTAAAATAGCTTTTGAAAGAACTGGTAAAAAAATAGATACTATTGCGTGAAATAAAGCATTTAAACTTTACGATACATTTGGTTTCCCACTTGAAATGACAGTAGAATTAGCTGAAGAAAGAGGATTAAAAGTAGATGAAGAATGATTTAAAGAAGCTGAAAAAAAGCATCAAGAATTATCAAGAGCATGAGCTGAGCAAAAATTTAAATGAGGTTTAGCTGATGATTGAGAGGAAACTACAGCTCTTCATAGTGCAACACACTTAATGTTAGCCTGATTAAATGAAGTTTTATGAGGTTGAATAAATCAAAAAGGTAGTAATATTACTGCTGAAAGATTAAGATTTGATTTTAATTTTGATAGAAAAGTAGTAAGGGAAGAGCTTGATAAAATAGAAGAATATGTAAATGATGCAATTTTAAAATGATGTGAAGTCGAATTAATAAATATGGATAAAAATGAAGCAAAAGAATCATGAGTAAGATGAAGTTTTTGGGAAAAATATCCAGATATTGTAAAAGTTTATACTTTTAAAGATTCTGAAAATAATGTTTATTCAAAAGAATTATGTTGAGGTCCACATGTAGAAAACACTAAAACTATGGGTAGATTTAAAATAAAAAAAGAAGAAGCAAGTAGTAGATGAGTAAGAAGAATAAAAGCAGTTTTAATAAAAGATTAAAAAGGGAAAACCCGAAACAGATTATTCTGTTTCGGGTTTTTTTTCTATAAAATGTTGATCAAGTTCTTCAAGATTTTCAATTTCTTCAAGTTGATCAATATAATCAAGATCATCAAGATCATCAAGATCATCAAGATCATCAATTTCATCAAGTAAATTATTTTCTAATTCATTGAATACTTCAATTTCCTCATAATTAGAATCTTCAGATTTATTTAGACTTGATATATTAGTAAGTTTTTTACTTAATTCATCAGTATAACTACCTACTAATGCATGAACTAATACTAATTTTTCATTTAGATTACTTGATTTTATAGATAAAATATAAGAAATTTTTTCTGATATTTCACTAAAAATTGCATGTTTATTTATTGCTCTAATGAAAAAATCTCTAACATTAGATTGCATTTTTAAATCTTGTATTTTTATTGTTTTAGCATAAAGGTTTAATTTATGTTCTTCCTTTAATTCAGCAACAATGTTTATATACATTTTTTCATTAGTTTTTATTTTATTTTTATTTTTATTAATAATAATAGATATAGTAATTATTAAACCTATTATTAAACCTATTAATCCAACTATTATAACACCACTAATCCCAATATTTGCGATTAAATTATCCATGTTTTACTCCTCTTTCACCTTTAGGTTTTTATATTATAAATAATTAGATATTTATGTCAAACTCAAATATTATTATACAATAATAAATTAGCTTTTTATTCTTTTATAAATATAATTCAGCAGATATAAAATAAAAAATATATGAACACATCTGATAAAATAAATATTACAACTATAGGTTGAGGAAATTGAAGTTATGGATTATTATCATCTATTAGAGATAATGATGATTATAATATTTCTGCTATTATTTCTATGAGTGATAGTGGATGATCAACTTGAATTTTGAGAGAAGAGTTTTGAATACTACCACCATGAGATGTTAGAAGAGCTGTAATGGCTTTATCTCGTGAACATGAAGTAGTAAAAGATCTTTTTAATTATAGATATGACAAAAATTGTTCTGTATGATGACATAGTCTTTGAAATCTTATAATTACAGCAATGACTGATATTACTGGTAATTTCGATAAATGATTAAAGCAAGTTTGTAGAATGTTTAAAGTTAAGGGGAAAGTTATTCCTGTTACTTTATCGTTATCTCATCTTAATGTTAAATTGGAAGATTGAACAAAAGTCGAGTGAGAAACAAATATTGATTTAAAGTTAAATGAAAAATCTTCACCTATTAAAAAAGCATATTTAACTCCTGAGGTTTGTGCTAATCCAAAAGCTATAAAAGCAATAGAAAAATCAGATGTAATTATTATTTCATTTGGTGATTTATATACTTCTATCGTTCCAAATTTATTAGTAAAAGGTATAAAAGAAGCTATTATTGCTAATAAAAAAGCTAAGGTTATATTCTTTTGTAATCTTATGACAAAACCATGAGAAACAACTGATTTTGAAGCTATAGATTTTATAAATGTTATAGAAAGATATTTATGAAAAGATATAATAGATTTTGTTATTGTAAATAATGGTTATATTTCAGAAAAAATGGCTGAAAAATATAAATCATTAGAAAATAAAAAACCTGTTAAAGTAAAATCACAAAAATATTTCAAATCAAAATCATATAAAGTTATAGAAGCTGACTTACTTCATGAAAATGATTGGGTTAGACATAGTTATGATAAAATAGCTAATGTTTTAGATGAATTAATTAGAAAAAATATAAAATAAAAGAGTTAGAAAATTATAAATTTTCTAACTCTTTTTCTAATTTAGCTATTTCTGCCGCTTCTTTATCAAATTCTCAATTATTTTTAGCTTCTTCAAGTTTTTCTTTTGCTAATTCTTCAGCTTTTTTCATATCTCTAATATATTTTTTAACTTGAGATTTTGTCATTCTAGCATTTGATCATGCTGGTGCAAATTCAGACATAATAATTTATTAAATAGTATTTTATATAATTTAAACTTCTTTTCTTTCTTTTAATGCATTTATAAGTGTTATATTATCTGCATATTCTATATATCAACTTGATAATCACCTAGATAACCTAGTTATTTTTACTTTATAATTTAATCATCTTTTAGATATTTCTTCTGTAATATATGTACTTGTTGCTTCTCATTCAATATTTGGATTTGTTGCTAATATTAATTCTAATTTATTATCAGATTCTGATATTTTTTTAAATAATCATTCAAAATGTAAATCTCATATAAATACTCAATTAATAGGAGATATAGCTCATCATAATATATGATAGACTCATTTGTATCATCCTGATTCTTCTATAGTAATCATATCTAAATATTCTTCAACAATAGCAATTGTTTTTTTGTCTCTAGTAGTTGATTCACAAATAGTACATTTTTTTTTATTTATATCAGTTAATGAATTACATTCATTACAAAAGTGTACTTTTTCTTTAATATTAACTAAGTTTTCACTTAATGTTTCTACAAAATTTTGATTTGAATTTAATAAAAAAAATGCTAGTTTAGTTGCAGATTTTTCTCATATTCATGGTAGATAACTAATAGAATTTATTAATTGTTTTAGTGCTTCAGGCATTTTTTAAAATTATTTATATCTTTTATTTAGATTAATTAAAAAAGAACCTTTTGCAAGGCTCTTTTTAATAATTATATACGTATTGTACATCATCTTTTATAACTAGATATGTAGGATCTTTAACTCTTTGCATATTTTGTAAATCATCATCTGAAAGAATAGTTGAAAGACTTTCAAGTTCTGCTATTTTAACGTCTAATAACTCTTTTTCCATTAATAATTGTTTTTTTTCTATTTCTAATTCTCTAATATTATAACCTTTAGTAGCATTTACATTTAAAATCCAAACATAATACAAAAGCATCAAAGATATTAAAGATAATAGAGCAATATAAGTTGAAGTTACTCAAAAATCGAATTTTTCTTTATCTTTTTTTCTTTTAGAAAAGAAATTTCTTTTTAAATTTTTATTAATTATAGGGTTATTCACTGTGGCAGAAAGATTAGGAATATAATTTATATTATTTTTATAGCACATCTAGCTTTAGCACTTCTACTTCTTGGATTTTCCTTTATTTCTTCGTCTGTTGGCAATATTGGTTTTTTAGTAATAACTTTTAATGTTTTTGTATGGTGACAACTACATATTAAATCAGTACATATACAATCTTTAGTTTCTTTTTTTAATATATGTTTAGTTATTCTATCTTCTAAAGAATGAAAACTTATAACAAATATCTTTCAATTTTTTTCTAATAATTTAATAGCGTCTTCAAGTGAAACTTCTATTGCTTTAAGTTCTTGGTTTACTTCTATTCTAATTGCTTGAAATATTCTAGATTTAGTTTTTGGTCAACCTGGAATTATTTCACTTAATTGAGTAGTAGTTTTAAATTTATTTTTTCTTCTTTCTTCTACTATTCTAGCGGATATTTTATTTGATCCTGGTTCTTCTCAGTATTTCATAAAGATTTCTCTTAAATCAGCTTGAGTATAACCATTTACAATATCTGCTGCAGTTTTTCATCTACTTTTATCTAACCTCATATCTAGAGGTCATTCTAACATAAAACTAAATCATCTTTCTGCTTCATCTAGGTGAAGAGAAGATAATCATAAATCATAATAGATTCATGTTATTTTATTT
>JAMOTX010000040.1 GCA_027062145.1 Candidatus Altimarinota bacterium
TATGTTTCTTTCTTCTAATTCTTTTTTAAAATTTATAAAATTTGAATTAATTAATATTATTTCAATTTTATTATCTTTATTTGTTTCATTTAATATTTTTTCAGCTAATTCTAAATTTTGAAGATCAGCATCAAATCAAATAAAAATATCTCACTTATTCATTTTTTCTATAACTTTACTTGCATGTCATCACATTCATAGGGTACAATCTACAATTATATTTTTTTCGTCACTTTTTATATCAATAGAATTAACTAATTCATGTAAAAGAACAGAAATATGTCTACTTTCAATGTCTTTTAAATCAGTCATTTTTATTTGAAATGTTAAAAAAATGTTAATTTGAAGTTTTTTACCTCTACTTATAGCAAAACTATACTATATTTTTAATCTTTTTTATGAACTTGTCAAAACAACTATATATAAACAACTAGACAAATTGTCTAAAATCAGTTGTTGTATATTAAGCTAAAAAAAAGGAGTTTTTAACATTTTATTAACACTTGTCTATTTTAAAACAATGTGTATAAAGAGTGTATATAATAAAACTTGCTTTTTCTAAAAGATTACTAGAATAGTAATGATTTAATTGATATTTATATAAAATGATTAAAATTAAAAATTTAAAAGTAAAAGTTACTTGAGAGAAAAAAGAAATATTAAAGTGAGTTAATTTAACTTTCGAACTTTGAAAAAATTATTGTCTATTATGAAAAAATTGAAGTGGTAAGTCTACACTTTCATCTTTTTTAATGTGACACCCAAAATATAAATATATTTCATGAGATGTAACTTTAAATTGAGAAAATCTTCTTGATTTAAATCCAGAAGAGAGAAGTGTAAAATGATTATTTCTTTCATTTCAAAATGTACCTGAAATAAAAGGTATTAAATTAAGTGAATATTTAAGAACAATTTATAATATAAATTTAAAAAATAATTCACCTGAAATAAAAGAATTATCTCCATTTATATTTAAAAGGTTTATTAAAAAATATTTAGCTGAACTTGATATAGATGAAAAATTTTTAGATAGAGAATTAAATGTATGATTTAGTTGATGAGAAAAAAGAAAGATAGAAATACTTCAAATGAAGCTTATCTGACCAAAGTACATAATACTTGATGAAATTGATTCAGGGTTAGATTTAGATGCTTTTAGAACTATTGCTGAGATGTTAAAAGCATTAAGTAGTAATGAAAATACATTAATTATAATTACTCACTATTTTAAAATACTTGAATTTATAGATGTGGATAAAGTATATGTAATGAAAGATTGAGAAATAGTAAAAGAAGGTGATATGAAGTTAGCTAAAGAGATTAGCGAAACTGGTTTTAAAGATTTATAGATAATAAAAAAGCCTGGATTTTATCCAGGACTCATACCTTTTGGTGCAGGAAATAATATTGATAATATTATTCCTCCTATAAAAATAGGTATTAATGCTAACATATTATTTTCATAATTATTTATCACATAAATAGTTGATGCAATACTTGTTATAAATAAAACAATAAACAATAATAAATGTAATAATATACACTTTTCAATGCTAATTTTAAATTCTAAACACATAATTTCTCTTTTTTGAAATTGCAAATAAATAATAATTAAAAATCATCAAATGTCAAATAATAAACAACAATCAGTAACTGTATCAGATACTTGGAATTTCAAGGATGATAATATAGTTTATACTAATGAAATAATAAAATGAATAAATGAGGAAGTTGTTAGACAAATTAGTTTGGCTAACAATGAACCAGAATGGATGCTTAAGCTTAGACTTAAAGCATTAAAAATATTCAGAGAAAAAGAATTACCAAAATGGTGACCAGATTTGTCTAAGTTGGACTTAGATGAGATTTATTATTATGCAAAACCTGAAGGAGCATGAGCTAAGGAGTCTTGGGATGATGTTCCAGAAGAAATCAAAAATACTTTTGATAGACTTTGAATACCTGAAGCAGAAAAAGAAAGTTTAGCTTGAGTTTGAGCACAGTATGATAGTGAAGTTGTCTATCATAGTCTTAAACAAGAATTAACAGACCAATGAGTAATATTTGATGACACAAGTATTGCAGTTAATAAATACCCAGAGCTTATAAAAAAATATTTTGCTAAATCTATTCCTTTAACTGATCATAAATTTGCAGCACTTCATTATGCTGTTTGGTCTGGTTGAACATTTCTTTATGTTCCTAAAGGTGTTAAAATATCTGAACCACTTCAATCATATTTTAGAATGAATAAAAAAGCAGGTGGACAATTTGAGCATACTATTATTATTATTGAAGATGAAGCTGATGCTCATTATATAGAATGATGTTCAGCTCCTAAATACGATAAAATATCACTTCATGCTGGTTGAGTAGAGATATATGTAGGGAAGAATGCAAATTTTAGATATTCTTCTGTCGAGAACTGGAGTTTGGATACTTATAATCTTAATACAAAGAGAGCTATAGTTGAAGAAAATGGTTATATGGAATGGGTATGATGAAATATGTGATCATGAGTAACTATGCTTTATCCTTGTTCAGTTTTAAAATGAGATAATTCAAAAACAGATATGCTAGGTTTAGCATTTGCAAATGCTAATCAAAATCAAGATATATGATGAAAAGTAATACATATTTGAAAAAATACTTCATCAAATATATTATCTAAATCATTATCTAAATGAGGTTGAATCTCTACTTATAGAGGTTTAGTAGATATAAAGTCTAGAGCAACATGAGCTGTGTCTAAAATAGACTGTGATGCATTACTTTTAGATGATAAATCAGTAAGCGATACTGTTCCTCAAATAAATGTAATGAATTCTGATTCTATAGTATGACATGAAGCAAGTGCTTGAAAAATATCTGAAGAAGAACTATTTTATCTTCAATCAAGATGAGTAAAAGAAGAAGAAGCAACAGGTATGATAGTAAATTGATTTCTTTCACCAATAATGAAAGAATTACCACTTGAATATGCTAGTGAAATGAATGTATTAATTGCTATGGAGTTTGAAGGATGATTTTAAATAAAAAAATAAAAATGAATATAACTAAAAACTGATTTTATAAACTGCAAAAACAAGATTCTATTAAGATTGTCGTTTGAGATAATCTTGTAGTAAGTTTTTTTGATTATTTAAATACTGATCTTGAAATCGAGATTTGAGAAAATTCTAGAGTAGAGTTTTATTCTGTTTTAAAAGACAAAGAAAATTTTAAAATAAAATTTATTCAAAATAAAGAAAATTCTGATTTAAAAGTACGTTATTTACTTTTATCAAAAGATAACATTAAAGTAAAAGCAAAAATACATTCTGAATTATCAGCTAGTTTTGTAAAATCAGATGTTCAAATAATATCTATTATTTGAAATGATTGATTTATTAATTTAGATTGAATTATTAAAATAAATGAATGAATTAAAAAAGTAGATGCAAATTTGGTTGAGGATAATTTATTTTTAGGGAATAGCTGAAAAATAAAATGAATACCTACTTTACTTGTAAGAAGTGATGATGTAAAAGCTAGTCATGCTTGTAAAATGGAGAGGATAAGTGATGAAAAATTATTTTATCTTAGATCTAGAGGTATAGATAAAGAAAATGCTTTATCTGTTATGATAGAAGCAAAAATTAAAAGTTTATTTTCATGTATTTCTATGCTTGATAATGATTTCTATGAGGAATTAATAGATAGTATTTTAGAAAAAATTAAATAAAAAGAAAAAGGTCAGACTATTTAGTTTGACCTTTTTTAATATAAGAAACAAAGAGAGAATGATATTTTATATATCCTTTTGAGCTAGATTTAATCTAGCTCATTTTTTTAAGTAAGTAATTCTATGAAAGTTCTTGTTGCAAAACCAGTTGCATTTTTTGGATTTGTTCCCCAAGGAGAACTTGCATAAACTGGTCCAGCGAAATCAAGATGCATATATTTTTTCTTAGTTTTTTCTTTTAACGTTTTTGTAAGAAAAAGTCCTGCAGTTTGAGATCCCATTTCAAGACCTTTATTTGATAAGTTTGATAAGTCTGCAATATCATCATCAACTGCATCCATCATATACTTATTAAATTTTGCATCCATATAAATTTCACCAGCTTTTTTACCAGCTTTAGTTACTTTCTTTTTCATAGTTTGATTAAAACCAACTAATGTTCCAACTTTACTACCAAATGCTCTAATAGCTGCACCCGTAAGCGTTGCTAAGCTATAAATTTCATCTAGGTCAGGGTTTTCTTCTTCAGCTAAAGCTAAATTATCACCGAGAACTAAACGACCTTCAGCATCAGTATTTTTAATATGTACTGTTTTTCCACATTTCATAGTAAAAACATCATCTGGTCTAAAAGCATTTCCATCAATTGCATTATCAGCTAAAGCTAAATATACAGTGATTTTATTTTTTGAACCAGTTTTAGATATAGCTTGCATAAGTCCGATAAGTGTCATTGCTCCTGACTTATCTATTTTCATAGTAAGCATATGTCCATCTGTTTTGATATTCAATCCACCTGTATCATAGACAAGACCTTTTCCTACAAGAACTATATGTTTTTTAAACTTTTTTGGTTCATATGTAAGTTTAATAGTCATTGCTTTATGAATAGATGCACGACTAACAGCAACATGAGCATTCATTCCGAGTGACTTTAATTTATCAACACTATATGCTTGTATTCCAATTTCAGTATTTGTAAATATTTTTTGAACAAATTTTAAAATTGAACTTTGATGCATATCTTCAGCTGGAGTATTTACTAAATCTCTTACTGTATTTTGTGCATCAACAGCAATTTGAACTTTTTTGATAGTTTCTTTTAAATCATTGAAATTATTTAGATAGAAAGTAACTTTCTTTTTTTTCTTTTTATCAGTTTTATATTTTGTAAAACTGTAATCAGCTAAAAGTAAACCTTCTATAAACTCTTTTGAATTTTCAGGTAAATCATTTTTAAAGTAAACTTCAGTAACAGTTTTTATCTTAGAAATTTCTTTAAAAACTTTATATCCTAATTCTCTCCAATCATCAGTATCTTTAATACCAGATATACCAAATAATAATCTATCACCATTTGTAGTAATTAAATTACCTTTAATACCTTTAAAATTATATCTTTCTAAAAGATCTTGATCATCAGATGGTTTTATTTTAGTATCTTTTTTCGTTAAAAAAGATACCTCAACTACATGTACATTATTTAGATTAAATGCACTTTTTTTACCGAATTTTTTAATCTTTTTTTTGAACTGCATAAGTCCTCCTTAAATTTTTTGGTATATAAAATACCTCTCTTTATCTCTTATATTTTAATGAACAATAGCTTATATATTATAAGTAAAAATAATAAAAGTCAATAGTTCTAAAATAATATTAATTTAGTTGAATTTTTAGATTTTAAAGTTATATTTATATATATAATTTTTTACTTATAGAGATGAAAAGAGAAACAAAATTAATAATAATTATTATATTAGCAATATTAGCTTTTATAAATTCTTTTTATTTGGCTTATGATTGGATTTTTCCAGTAAATACTATATCTAATATTTATCAAATTTGAGATATTAAAGAAGTTCCATCAAAAATTTGTGATATCAATAACTTATTTTCATGTACAATAGTTGCTAATAGTGAATATTCAAAACTGTTTTGAATTCCTTTTTGAATATATGCAATGTTTATGTTTTCTTTAGTAATTATACTATGATTCGTTTGATTATTAAAGAAAAGAGAAGATATTTTTAAATTAATATTAGTTCCTGTTTGAGCATGAGTTCTTACTAATTTCTATTTATTTTATTTAGAAATATTTGTTATATGAGTTTTTTGCCCAGTTTGTATATGAATTTCAATATTTTTATTCTCAATATTCTTTATTTCTTTATATTCAGTTTTAAAATGTACAACGAAACAATAACATATTATTCAAAAAAACCATTCAATAAATTTGAAATGGATAATTATGATGTGGAATATTTTGAAGAAAATGAATTATGTTGAGATGATTTAAAAATATTCTTAAAGATAAAAAATAATATAATTGAAAATTGGAGTTTCACAGGGGATACCGCTATTATTACAACAGCATGTTGATGAGTATATTGAGAAAGTATTATTTGAAAAACATTAGAAGATGTATTAACTTTAGAATATGAATATATAGTAGAATTAATAGAGGAAGAAGTTAGTGATAGAAGAAAAAAGGCTTCAGTATTAGCATTATTAACTACTAGAAATGCTATTCATAAATACTTATGAGATTGAATTGTAGATGATTTTGAAGATGTAATTCCTAATTTATAAATATGCTTAAATTATCAAAAAAAGGTTGATATGCAATAAAAGCTGCATTGTACATAGCCGAAAATAATAATGAAATTATAAAAATAACTAATCTTTCTAAAAATTTAAATATATCAGAATCTTTATTAAGAAGAATAATTTCTGATTTGGATAAATCTTGAATAGTTATGACTATTAAGGGAAGAATGTGATGAGTTAAAATGTGAATGGAATTAAAAGATATATCAATTTATGATATATTAAATTCAACTTGAGAAGAATTATGAATAACTGACTGTACTAAATGATTAATATGCGAAAACAGTAATTCATGTAGTACTACTGAATTATTTTGAAATTTACAAAAAAGTTTTAATTGAATTTTAAAATTACAGACATTAAATAAAATTATCAAATAAAAAAGAATCAACTTATTAAGTTGATTCTTTTTTATTTAAAATTAATCTTCATCTTTAGACATATCAATTCTAATTGAAGGCCCCATAGCGTCACATATAAATGCAGAATTTATATATTTACCTTTTGAACCAGTTGGTTTAACTTCTTCAATAGTTTTTAAGAAGTATTCTAAATTTTCTTCTAATTTAGCAGCTCCAAATGATAATTTACCAAATACAGCATGAACATTACCTTGTTTATCAGTTTTAAATTCAAATTTACCAGCAGCAATTTCTTTAATAGCTGAAACTAAATCTGGAGTAACTGTACCAGCTTTAGGGTTAGGCATTAAACCTTTAGGTCCTAAAACTCTAGCAATTTTACCTAAATGTCTCATCATAGTTGGAGTAGCAACACAAACATCGAAATCTAATTTAATATTACCGTTAGCAATATCATCAATTAATTCCATACCACCAGCCATAGTAGCTCCAGCAGCTTTTAATTCATCAGCATTACCATCAGTGAAAGCACAAACAGAAGAAGTTTTACCTGAACCGTTAGGTAAAGATATAGTAGTTCTGATTAATTGATCAGCATGTTTAGTATCTAGATTTAAGTTAAAGTGAATTTCAACTGTAGGATCGAATTTAACTGTATTAGTTTTTTCTAATAATTCTACTGCTTCTTTAACTGAGTAAGCCATTTCTGAATTAATTAATTCAGCAGCTTTATTATATTTTTTACCTCTTGCCATTGTATATAATGTTTAATAAATAAAGGTTTTAGCGACGGAATTTAATCAACGTCTTCCTTTTCAGGTAGCGAGATTATATATAAAAAAA
>JAMOTX010000041.1 GCA_027062145.1 Candidatus Altimarinota bacterium
ATAATGTTGAAAATATTTCCCTAATAGCACCTCTAGCTTCTACATCATCTTCTCAAGCATGAATAACATTTATAGATGTTTTATATCAAGATAATTCTAATTTTTTCTTAAAATAATCTGGTATTTCACTTTTTTCTCATTCACTCACCTCCGTTTCTTCAGGACTAGGAATGAAAAGTTTTAAAATATTTCAAATTAAAACAAATGGAAATAATAAAATTTTCCATAAAAATAAATAATTACTTAATAATAATTTTTCTATTTTTTTAGGATATTTTGAAAGTAGTATTTTTATAGTCCTTTCTTCAACATCATCATCTTTCCAATCATCATCATCAAGTGGAGTAAAATTTATTTGAAATGTATTTAAAGTATATTTTCAAGTTCTTGCTAAAGCAGATGTAATAGATGAAAAAGGATCTACTGTATCTTTACTAGCTTCTTCTTGTAACTCTGTGAAACTTTTAATAGGATAATAATCATGTTTTTTAAGAGATATTTTTCAAACCTTTATTTTATTATTAGGTATATTTTCTAAATAATCTCAAACAGGTATTATTTCAACGTCATTATAATGAGCATATATTTGATTTGTTAAATAGTTTGTATATTTACTTGGAGATATGATAAAAAACCTAATCCTATTACCTACTTTTGTTACTTCAAAAGAAAACGTGGGTTGATTATTTTTAGTTTTTTTAAATAATTTTGATTTTTCAAAATCATCAAAAACCTTGTGTAGAACAATTAATATATGTTCAAATACTCAAGGTCATTTTTCATTATTTTTGCTAGCTAGTATCTCTAATATTTTTTTATCCATAATTTTTGTTATTTCTTAATGCAATATATATAAACAAATGTCTATAAATACACAAAAAGTAATTAATCACTTATCTATATTAATTATAGTATAAATTGTTAAAAAAAGCAAAAAAGAATTAGAATAATTCTAATTCTTAAACTTTTTTCACCAAACTCAATGAGTACTACATTTTACTCTTATTTCAAATTCATCTAAATCATCAAATTCAAATTCAGTAACAGCTTCCAAATCAAGTTCTAAGTAATTAGTTTGGATTAAATCACCATATTCATCATACAGTCAAACAGATGCAATCCTATGCTCTATTCACATAGGATGTATTTCATTACCAACAATTACTTTTAGTTTTCAATGACTTATTTCTATTTCTGGAAAGTGATCTATCTCTAAAGCTTCTAAATTATTATCATCATCTATATAATTAACTTCTTCATCTATTCATTGAAAACAGTCATATTCCTCACAAACTGGGCATTTATCTAAGGTGTCTCATGGCTTAATTCATTCTTCTGTATCTCATAAATCACCATCAAATGCATAACTACATTCTGTACAAAAATATTTCATTTTGATTTTCTTAATTAAATATTATTATTTAAGTAATTATATAAATAAAAAGTATAAATGAAAGAATCTTTTAATAAAAAACATCATCAAAAATTTATAGAAAAATTTAATGTAAAAAAAAATCCTTCTGAAGTTGAAATATGATTTTATAAAAAAACAGAAAAATATATAAAATATATAAAATGGATACCTTGATTAAAAATGATATGAATTTGAAATAGTATTTCTATGAATTGTGCATCAGCTGATTCAGATATAGATTTGTATATTGTATCAGATAATAACAAAATGTGGCTTGTCAGGATACTTATAACATTGATTTTTCAAGTATTATGAGTGAGAAAAACACCATCAAAACATGCATGAAGATTTTGCTTAAGTTTTTTTTCTACAATAGACTGAATGGATTTTTCAACTTTTAAAATAGAAGACGATATTTACCTATATTTTTGGATAATTTATTTTAAACCTATTTTTAGTATAGATAAAACTTATGAATTATTTTTATTAAAAAATAGCTCTTGGGCAAACTTAAATCCATATAATGATATTATTGAAAATAATAAAAAATATATTAAATATAAATAATTATTAAAATCTAGTCATTTTTTTTGAAATAATGTATATAAATATGATAAAATATAAATATATACAAATAATAAAGAAAAAATGCAAGCAATTAATAATATTCTCATCTCATTTAATATTAAAAAAATAAATTTAAATTTTTTATCTTTTTTTGATAATATACTTAAAAGTATTTTTTTACCTAAAACAATGAAACACTATGATAATATATGAAGACCATATTGAATTATAATAAATGATAATATATTAAAATTTCATAATTGAGATATTAGAGAACAAACAAAAAAAGAATTAGTTTAATAAACTAATTCTTTTTTATTATTCTAATATCAACTTTTCATATAGTATGATTTTCAATTGATAATACTTTACAACTTAAAATATCTTTTACTTCTTTATCTTCATTTAATATATCAAAACTAACTATTTCATCTTTATTTGGAAATCATTCTAATACATGAGTTATTACATAACTTAAAGTTTCTCAATCAAACTCTTTTTCATCTAATCAAATATTTGGTAATTCTAGTTTAAATTTTTCTAATACATCTTCTATTAATACATCAGATTCAACTCTAATAGAGTCTTTTCAAATTTTCACAAACTCTTCAGCTTCTTTATCTGTTTCATCTCTTATTTCTCAAAATACTTCTTCTATTATATCCTCCATTGTAATAAGTCCTGAAACTCCACCATATTCATCTATAATAATAGCCATTATCTTATGAGCTTTTTGAAAAGTTTCCATAAGCTTAGCTATAGATTGATTTAAAGGGACTTTTAAAACTTGTTTTAAATTTAAATCAGATATTTTTTTATCCAAATTTCAAAGTGTAACTTCTCTAACTAAATCTCTAGAAGTAATAAAGTAATCTATTTTATCAATAGTTTCTGTATAAACAGGAATCCTGCTATGAGTATGAGTTAAGTAAAAATCTAATACTTCTTTAATAGTTGAATCATAGGAAATAGCATCAATTTTTACTCTTGGTGTCATTATTTCTTCAACTGTAGTTTCATCAAACTCTAAAATTGATTTTATTTTTTTATGTTCTTTATCATCTATACTTCAAGATTTTTTTCACATATCAATAAAACTTTCTATTTCTTCTTCTGACATTTGTTCTACTTTTTTTGTTCCAGCAAATGTTTTAATAAGCATTTCCATAAAGAAAATAACTGGGTACAAAATAATCATTAATATTTTATAAATAGGTGCAACTGCTAATGAAATAGCTGCTGCATTTTTAGTTGCTACACTTTTTGGTATTATTTCTCAAAATAATAAAAGTAAAAATGTAACTATTCAAGTAGCTATTCATATAGCTGTAGATTGAGGTAATCATGAAGCATCAGCTAATCATATAGCAATTGTTGTAGCTAAAGCAGCTGTATAAACATTAACTAGGTTATTTCAAATAAGGATAGTTATAAGTAATCTATCGTTATTTTCTTTAATTTTTTTAAGTGATTTTGAACCAAATTTATTTTGTTTTAAAAGGGAGTCTAGTTTATGCTCTGCCAAACTCATAAGAGCTAATTCAGTACCTGAAAAAAAAGCTGAAAGTAAAAACAAAACAACAAATAATGATATCAATAAGGGGTCCATAAAAAATAATTATTTAATAAAAAAAGTATTCTAATATATTAGAATACTTTTAACAAAGTTATTTTAACTTTTTTTATATATTTGTAAAGATTAAAATTTACTTCAAACAACTATAAATTGTTCTCAGATAAAGTTTTTTTCATCTCAAATAATCATATGATTTGAAAGTGATTTAATATATCAAATTGATGAATCATCAATTGCATTTATATAAATCTTTTTTCAAGCATTATCTTCTCAAGTAAGTCTATAAGAGAGATTACTATCAAGATTATTAATTAAAAATAAAGCATAATCCTTATTTTTAAAATCAAATTTCATAATATTAGCTGTTTTTTCCGTAGATAAATCTAAATTAGTACCATCAAATTCTAAATATCAAGAATTTTTCAGCATTCATTTTTTTTCATATGATTTTTTTAATAATAATGTATATTCATTTTTATATGCATTTCTGTCAAATTCGTATACTTTAATATCAAAATTAATATTTGGTGAATCTGAAAATAAATCTAAATAAAAATAACCTTCTGATACATCTCATATTTTAACATTTAATCAATCATTATTATAGTTATTACCTTCTATAAAATCATTAGTTTTATAATTAGTCCAAAAAATATTTTGATATACTTTACTATCTCTAACATCTCAAAAAACAGTCAACCTAGGTATAACATCATCATCTTGAAAATCTCATGGATACATTACTGTTCAAGTAGAACTTACTCTATAATCATCACTATTAAAATTATCATCTAAATCATCTCATCAGGTAGTTCCTTCAGTTCAAAAGCTAATTAATGTACTATCAGAATCATTAAATTTTCTTTCACCTTTCCGTCAAGCTCATCACATTAATCATTCATAAATTTTAATTTCTTTGAAATCTAAACGTCTTGAGTTATTAGATGTAGTAAATATTTTAATATATCTTATTCAATGTGTAGATCAATAAGCTCTAAGATCTATTCAAAAATCAGCTTCTCACCTTTTTCATGTTAAATCACTATAAGCTATAGCAGTGTGAGATCAATCATAATAATAAACTTTAGCATTATTCCACCATTTATAATAACTATGAGTTTTTTTATAAAAATAAAGGTTATATAAATTTTTTTCAGATCATAAATCAAATTCTATATATGCATTTTTCACTTGATTACTTCTGTAATATTTATTATTAACAATTCCATCATATGCATAACTTACATCATGATTTGAATCATATCTAGGAGTAGCATCAACAGATGATCATGGAGCTATGTTTGATCACTTAGTATATGGATCATCTTCTATTAAATTAACTATATCTGATTTATAATATGCCTTATTAAAATCATGTGTATCCTTATCAAAAAATATTCTAAATTCATCTCAGTTATAATTTCATAAACAAAAAGTACTTCAATATAAGTAATGCATTTCTGTTAATAATCAAGCTGCATTCGTTCAATCTCATGTCATTTTGACATTAGTTGGGCAAGAAATAAAATCTTCAAAAGAATTTCAATTATTATTATATTGTAAATCTGTTTGAATATTTATTTCTCATTTTTGTATTACATTCTTAAATACTTCTTCAGCATTTTTTCATATATCTATATTATTATTCATAACTGTTACGTTATTAAAAACAACATATCATAATATAAGTATTACATTAATAAGTATTAATATAAATATAAATATTGATGCATTTTTATTATTTATCATAAAAAAAATTTAAAAAGTTAAATTAAATTCTGCCAATTCATTTTTATCAAAAAACATATCTGCTATTCTTTTTCAAAAATTATTTTCATCTACAACAAGTGTAGCTGATATGTATATATCTAAAATTTCTCCTCAATTATAAAGGTCAGCATTAAAATCTTTTATTCTTACTCATTTATATATTTTATCATCTTGAAATTGTAAATCATATATAGCTCAACTATCAGCTAAAATAGTAGTTAATTCTCAAAAACTAATGAGTCTACGTCATATATAATTATTTCAATAAATTTTTTCTTTTTGGATTTTTTCTTTTTCATAATTCACAACACCATAAAGTATTCAACCTATATCATCATGTAATAAAACAGAGCTATTTTCTCAGACATCTCAATATACTTCAAATGCTTGATAACCTCATTTAACATACCTTGCTAAATCATCTTTCAAAGTAAAAGTAGTGTCAATTACATCTGTAGTTTCATTAGTAACTCTTAGCTCATTTAGACTAGTAGTCATAAAGGTCATAACTATTAAAATGATTGTTGAAGAAATAAATACCGAAATAATTAACTCGACTAAAGTCATTGCATTTTTATTTTTAAAAGATTTCATTTTTTTTTAAAATATCATATAATCAATTTTATAATACTAAGTAATAAAAAATTGTAAAATGAAAAATTATAAAAATGCCGATTCTCTAGTATGAATTATTATATGAGTTTTCATACTTTCAGTAGCGTTAATGTGAATAATTAACGTACTATGATTTAGTCAAAATACATTAAGTATTTATAATAATTCTATAATAAAGTATATAATAGAATCTAATTTAGAAAATGTAACTAAAAAATTAGATAATACAGATATAAATAATGGCGAAACTTTTTATCTATATAAAGATACAGTAAATAAAGAATTTAAATATTTAACTTGAACAGCAAATGAAGAATATAAATATATAAATAAGTTTTGAGAAAAAATTGATCCAACTTTAAATTTATGAAAAACTTATACTACAGAACTAAATAAAAAAATAGATATATTAAGACATGTAATATATCCTCCTGAAATAGATAATTTAGTTTTTCATTTTGATGGTCAAAGCGTCGATTGATCAAATAATTCTACTCTTACAGATTGAGAAGAAATTGCATTATGGAAAGATTTATCATGAAACAGTATAAACGCATATCAAAATACATCATCAAGAAAACCAGTTATAAGTAAATATGCTATAAATTGATTATGATGAGTAAAATTTCAATGAACAAGTAACACAGACTGAGATATATTACTTATAGATAAAGATGCCTTACTAAATAATGATGATGATTGTTCAAATCAGTTCACATTTATGGAAAAATCATATGCAATAGTTTTAAAAACTTGATTTGATATATCCAGAGATCAATTTATATATGAACAATGATGACAAGCAACATGATATAGTTTTTCAATTCATAGTTGAAATTTACGGGCATGAATTTTAAATAAAGCAGATACAGCTCATTATTCATGTTTTGATGATGCTTCTCAAGAACGGGATACGTGACATAAATTTAAATCAGTTAAATTATCTTCAGTAACACCTGATACAACATATTTTATAAGTATTGTTCAAGATAGTACACATGAAACTTCTCCATGAGTAGAAGATGATGTTAATAATAGATTAAAAATTTATTTAAATTGAGAACTAGTTTCTGAAACAGATCATGTTGACCCACAACCAGAACACTGGAAGGCATGATTATGAGGAGTTAATGAGCGGAGTGTAAGACCATGGAATACAGATACAGTAAAAGATTGAGATGGTCAAGGTTGATGTGATGATCAATGTGTATTCTTTGATTGATTTATATGAGAATTCGTATCATGGAATCATGCATTAACAAATAATGAAATAAGATGAGTACAGAATTATTTTAAAGAAAAATGGTTAGGTGCTAAATCAAATATTAAATACAATAGAGTTGAAAGTATAGTAAAAAAACAAAATTAATAATTAATTAAAAATTATGATAAATAAAAAAGCGTTTACATTTGTTGAGTTAATGGTAGTTATTACAATATTAGCTGTATTATGAGCAATCTGATTTAGTTCATATATATCATCTATTGCTGATACTAGAGATAGTCAAAGAAAATCTGATTTTGCTCAAGTATCATCA
>JAMOTX010000042.1 GCA_027062145.1 Candidatus Altimarinota bacterium
AAATAAAAGTGCAATTGAATTAAATATATATAATGACGCAAAAAAGAATTTATCAATATTAGATAATAGAAAAAAATTACTTGAAGAAAAAAGAGTTTTTTATAAATGATTAATTCCCTTTATTCAAACTAAATCTAAAAAAGATTATTTAGCATATATTAAAAAAGATGCGACAATATTTAATAAACAAAACATAGTAAATACAGATATAGTTGTGAAAAAAGACCTATTAGAAAATAAAGTAAATAGAATAGAAGACACTATACTTAAACATCAAAAATTCATTAATAATAGTATAAAAAATATCATAGAAACTAGACTTGATAGTAAAATTAATAATTTAAAAACAAATAGTACATTTAAAGTTTTAAATAATGAATCTAAAGTTAAAGTTTTAGATAAAACAATAATTAAGATAAAAATTAAGCTTGAAAATCTACAAATATCAAAATGAAATACTAACTCATGAATTTTAATTAATTCAACTATTTCAGATAATATATTAATAAAAAAAATAAAAACTTATAATATGGCTATTTCTAAATTAGAATTATTTAAAAATCAATTTATAAAATAAAAAAAGAACTAATATTAGTTCTTTTTTTATTTTATATTCCAATTAAAGAATTTTTCTAAATTTAATCTTTCATCATCAAATTTAAATAATTTTCAGTCTTTTTTAAGCATAAATAATACTTCATCAACTATTTTTTTAGAAACATTTGATCAATATAAATGCTTATCATTGATCATTTCTTTATTTGATATTGCTCATTTAACAATTTCTACCATTAATTTAGAATTAATAGGAGGAGCTATTATGTTAGTTCATTTAAGTATTGTTTCTGTTCTATCACTTCAAAACCTAAATGTAACACATGGCACTCAGACAATATTAGCTTCTTCTTGCATACTTCATGAATCAGTTACAACTGCTCATGCTTTTGATATCATATCTATTACTTCAGAATGATGTGCTAATGCAGGTCAATACGCAAAATTTTCTTTATATTTTTCTTTTAATTCCTCAATATCTGCTCTTAATCCATAATTATCAATTGCAAACTCACTTGCATACAATCATAAAAAGCAAACATGAACACCATCTTCGATTAATTTTTTAATTGCATTATATATAACTAAAAACCTTTCTTTTTTTCAAGTATTTTCTCTTCTGTGAATTGTTACAAATATAAAAGGTTTTCATTTCATATTAGGAAATTGTTCAAATGCTGTAGAATCTTTCATTTTTAATTTTGAAATTTCAATAGCATCAGCAATAGTATTACCTACCACTTTAATATGTTCTTCTGGAAATCATTCATCTATAAGAGTTTTTTTGTATAATTCTACAGGTGCTGCGAACAATCAAGTTGATCACTCAATAGCTCTAGTATCGAACTGTTCTGGATAGGGTTCGATACTACCTCTTTCATAAATATCAAAAATTTGTAATGATTTATAATAATTATCCCATTTAAATCTTCATTTTTCAAAATTTTCAAATAAGTCGTAATAAAAATCTTTTGATGGAGTAAATGTTCTAATTCACGCTTCTACATGAACAACAGCAAATTTATTTAAAAATGCTGCCTTATCAGCAGTAGTTGCAGTCATTGTGTCTCAATGAACATATGGAACTGGTATTTTTTTGTAATTTTCATATAAATCAACCAAAAAATCTCATAATCTTTCAACTATTAATGAATATTTTTTATGGATATCTCAAAAAATATTTAAATTTAAATCTACTTCCATTCAAAATTCATCTAAAACTCATTTACTTAGATTGTAATCATAATGTTGTCACGTATGAACAAGTATAACTAGTTCACCTCTACTTATTAATTCCTTATATAGAGGTGCTTGCTTGATGATATCAGGCTTTGTTGCAATCATTATGATATGTGCATACTTATTCGTACTGGTTTGAATATCAGACCAAAAATTGTCTCTAATGTATATGTCGTTATTTTTAACTATTTTTTGATTCATAAAAAGTCTATATAATTATAATAAAATAATTATATAGACTTTTAAAAACATGCAAGAAATAAAGTTTAATTTTTGAATAAAACTCATATTACAATACAAACAGCTATTAATAAAGTAACAAATATATCTTTTTTCGAAGGTATTTCTTTAAGTATAAAATATCATAGTATATATATGAAACCTAAGTAAAGTAAACTTAAAAGACTTGTTAATACTACTCACAATGTAGAATACATAGTTAGTGCTAATAATATTGATACAATTACTATAGAATTGGTAAATAATAATAATTTTAAATATTTTTTTGTTAATAGTTTAATTTCTGAAAATTCTTTTTTAATTGTAATTAATATGATAGATATTGATACAACTACAATTGTCTCAGTAAAATAGAAACTAGCTGGATTTAATTTAGTTAAAAAATACAATACAGCGAAAACTTGAAATGATTTAATAGTTGAAGAAGCCAATACCATTAAGCTATATTTATTAAATTTGATTTTTTTATAATCTATACTAGTTGCTATAACTATCACTGATGCAGTTATTGCGCTCAAAAAAGTTATAACATTAGCTCTTTCAGATGTAATAAAAATAAATCCTATAATTATTGGAAAGACTTGAAATAACATTGCATAAGGCTGAAGAGTAGATACCTTTTCATTAGCATAAGCAGTTCTTCTAAGAGGATACGTTATGTATAATCAAATAGTTGCTATCAATAGTAATAAAAAATCATTGATATCTAATTTAGCATCAATTAAATCATAATCAAATATTCAAATAATAAATAAGACTCATATTATACTTAAATGATATCATCTATTAAATAGTGTTTGAAGATTATTTCAGATTTTTTTATTTTCAACAATTTTTTTAGTTAAAACCATTCATGTCGCATTCAAAAATGACTGTATGATTCATAGTAATATTCCCATGTTTTTTATTTAAAATAATATCAAATACCTATTAAAATTATAACAGTGAACGCAAGTAGTATTTGTTTTTTAGTAGGTATATCGTTTAATATAAATTTCATTGATAATATAGAAAATACAATTGTGATAAAACTTAGTAATGAAGCTACTAATACCCCACTTGTTTCTATAATAAACATTCAAAGTATGAAAGATGCCCGTCAAACTGTAGAAGAGATTAATCTATATTTATAAAAATTTTTACTTTGCTTTGTTATTTGTTTAAAATCTTTTCTTAAAAATAGATTTAGTGTAACGTGAAAAGTTAAATAAACTAGTATTATAACAGCAAATACATCCATAGTAGTATATGAAAGTAATACACTTCACATCGTAAGTGTTGCAATAGCATAAAGAAGTTTAACTGATATATATTGAATTATAACTTTTTCTAGTTTAAAATTTTTAAAATCTATACTAAATAAAATTATTACAAAAACTGTAAATAATGCTACTATTAATGTGGTAAAACTTGTATATCATTCATTTCAATAAAATAATATGAATCATATTACGATGATAAATAATTTATCGAAACTAGCATATGGTAATATTTTAGATATTTTCACTTTTTTGTAAATTCAAGCCTCTAATATTGCTCATAATCAATCAATTATTCAAGCTATAATTAATAAAAATATAACATAGGGGTTGAGAAAAATCTCTGTATTTATTCATAGAATGAACACTAAACTATAAATAAATACAATACCAATCATAGGTCAAATCAAAACAAATAATCAATTTGGCAAAGTTGAGTGCTCAGATGATTTTTTCCGAAATGCTCATCAAAGCGATCACATTATAGATGTAATAATTCAAAGTATTATATTCATTTTTTTATTTAAAGTAATATCAGAATCAAATCAGTAGCAAAACCATAAATGCTAAATATATTTGTTTCTTGGTAGGAGAATCATTTAATATAAATTTCATAGAAAGTATATTAAATACTATTCCTAAAAATCAAAGTAAAGTAGCAACGATTAGTCATGAAGTTTGTATTATATATAATCATATAATATAAGCAGTCCGTCAAAGTACAGTTGCTCCTACTCTACTTATATAAAACGTTTTACTTTGTGTTAACATACTCTTAAAAGAATCCTTTAAAATTAACGCAATAGCTGTATAAATAAGTAATTCAAAAAATAAGTTAACTGCTACAAAAGTTATATTTGTATATTTAAGTAATATGAATCAAATTGATACAACTATTCCAGCTTTTATTAATTTTTGAAGTGAGAATAATCAAATTGATTTGGGTATTTTTATATTTTTAAAATCAATAGTGAATACTATTATTAATACTATAGTTAATAGAGTTGTTCACAATGTTATTAAAGAAGTTTCTTTGTCTGTTCAATAATATAATATTGATCATATTATTACTATAAATAGTTTATCTAAATTATTATATGGTAACATTTCAGATAACTTAACAGTTTTTAATACGTGAAGTTGTAAATAAGTATTTATTATTGAAATTATTGTTATTAATACTCATAACAATAAAAAATTATAATCACTAAAAATGGAATATTCAATTCAAAAAGTAAAATTTAAGAATATAACCATTCAAATTCAAAAAACAAACGCAAAATATTTAAACATTGTTTTAGTTAATTTTCAGTTATCTAAAGCTTTTTTCCGAAATGACAATGATGCTGAGTCGAAAGCTGCTGATATAACTCATAATGCGATTGCAAACATTTTTTTTAGTTATTAATAAAAATTATTTAGTGGCTTCTATAAAAATATCTTTAATTTTTTCCCACAAACTTCTTATATCTTCTTTTTTTCAAAATTTCTTTAAATCCACTTCCTTTAAACTATCTTTAACATCAATAGTATTTTCTTGAACTATGATTAAATTTTTATCTAATACAGTTAAGAAACCAGAAAATAAATTTAATCACATTGCAGAATCAGGATTGATTTTATTTGCAATAAGTGTCAATGATAAATCAAGTCTAGTTAATAATTGCACTCTGAAAATATCATCAGTTAATGCTTTAGAATAATCTTCTTTAGTTATTCTAAGTTCATCTGGTATATATTGATCAATATCTTTTATTTCATCCATTTGATCAATTTTTTCGAATATTTCTTTAATAGCATCTTCACCAATATCTTCTCATTCAACAATTTGTTCAGCCACATCTTTAGATATAATTCATTTTTCAACTAATTCTTTTAAGCTTGTTAAATCTTCTTCAGCCTTAATTTGTGTTGAAATTTTTTCTTTTATTTTTTTATGTTCTAAGTTTTTTATTTCATTATTTTTTAATTCTTTTTCGGAAATAATTTTTTTCTTTTTTTCTTCTTCATTTAAAGCTCAAGATTCAATTCACATAATAGATTTAATTATTTTATAAATATGTCATTATAATATATATTTTAGTTCTTTTTTCAATTAATTATTGTTTTTTACATTAAATAATATACACTTATGTTATTTAATTGATAATAAATTTTTTATGTGAACTATAATATTAACAATTGAAGTAATTATTTGAATTGCTTTATCGTTTATTCCAGGTATTTGAGTCTTTATTTGACCTATTTATTTCTTTTTTCTATTCTTTTCATGAATAGTTATAGTTAAGCCAAATACAGTTAGATCGAAAGAGGTTTTTGGTAAGTATAGTTGAGTTTTAAGACAATGATTTAATTTAGTTGTACCATTTATAACTAGAACTATAAAACAAGACTTATATAGAAAAAACTTCCCTGTTGAGGTAGAATGAGTTACTCAAGATAACGTAACAGCTTATATTGGATTAAATGTAATATATTATGTTTCTGATGATAAAAATAGTTCAAGAGAAGGTAATATCTATAAATCAATTTATAATATAGATGATCCAAAAACTATGATGAGATCAACTATTGATGAACAATTAAGAGCAATGATGGTTACATTTACTCATAAAAATATTTTTGCAAAAAGAGAAGAAATTTGAGAAGTTATTGAACAAAGATTAAGAGAAAAATTATCTACTTTTTGATTTACATTAGATTCTATCCAAGTAAGAGATGTTAAATTAGAAAGTACAGTAATGTCTGCTATGAACAAAATAATTGAAACTGAAAAATTTAAAGAGGCTGCAATGAATGAAGCAGAAGCTAAGAAAATAATGCAAGTTAAAGAAGCAGAGGCTGAAATGGAGTCTAAAATATTATTAGGTCAAGGTATGGCTGGGCAAAGATTAAAAATAGCTGAATGATTCAAAGAATCTATTGATATGATTAAATGAGCAGATAAATCACTTAATGCTAAATTAATTTTAGATTTTTTACTTGATTCATCAAGAATTGAAACTTTAGGAAATATAGGTAAAGACTGAAATTCTAAATTAATTTATTTAAATGAAGATTTAGAATGAAAAGTAAGTAAAGCTAGAAATTCTAAATTAATTTCATGAAGTGATATCATGTAATAAAAAACTAACTTATTTAAGTTAGTTTTTTTATTAATATATATTTTTTAATGTTTGCTCATCCTTAAAATCATTAATTTTTTTTATTATATTTGTAGCTCTTCAAAAGTTTTTACATTGTTCTCATTTTCAGCAAATATTTGGAATTTCATTTTTTCACATACAATAACCTTTACATCATTTTCAGTCTGTATTTATAATTAATCATGATGATTTTATTTTAAAATTTGGATTATCTCTAATATCTATTATGTTCAATTGTACTTTTTTTATTAAATCAAAAATAGACACAGGTATTTGATTATCTGTATTTTTTATATTATTAGTATCTAGATTATTAGAATTTTTACTTAATTTATTGTTACACATATTATAAGTATTAATAAATATTTGATAAAATATCTCTCATTTCTATATATCTTTCTTGTTTTCTACATTCAGAACTTCTATGTTTCCTAGTATAAGTTTTTTTAAGTTTTGAATAATTATATCATCTTTCATATATCATAGTATACTTTATTATTAATAAACATAAATATTTTATCACATATATAATATAAAAGTCAAAAAAAGGATAAATATTATTATTTATCCTTTTAAAAACCTACTCACCATTTAATAATTTGCTCATAAGTTCTTTAACTGAAATTATTTCATTTGCCTTGTAACCATTGGTTCCAGTAAAAAATAATCCAGTATCTGATTTACCAAAGATAGTATCAGATAATCTATCTGCAATACAATATCCAACATCTTTAGCACCTTTTCCATTTTCACATGGAGATACACAATTGGAAACACATTTTATTTTAGGAGCCTCATTTTTTTTCATTAAATCATGTATGTTAGAAGTAATACTTCTTGAAGGAAATCCAACTGGAGAACCTTTTAGAGTTATATCTTCTTTTTTAGCATTCAAAATTGTCATTTTGTGTTCTAGACTCGTATCACATTCATCTGTCATAACAAATCTAGTACCCATTTGTACACCTGCGCATCCAATATCAATATAATATTCGATATCTT
>JAMOTX010000043.1 GCA_027062145.1 Candidatus Altimarinota bacterium
AAATGTAATTGATACAGAATGAAATAAAGTTGAGTGAGTAAAAATAGAATTATTAAATAATAGAAAATTTGCTTGAAAAAGTAATAATGAATGAGAATATGAATTTAATTTTAATTTTTCACCATTCTCTCATCTAAGATTTAAGGCATCAAAAACTTGATATTCAGATGGTTTTGGGACAGTTAGTATGAATAAAATAAATTCAGAAAAAACAAATATAATACTTGATTTTAAAATAGAAAATGCTAGTAATTATATTTTAATTAATGATGAAACTTCAAAAAAATATAAAAAATGAAGGTATTATATAATTGAAACTGATAATTCTAAATATTTTATTCCAATAAATGGATTATCATATATTAATTGAAAAAAATACAAAAAAAATAATTTTAAAATCTATACATACCTTTTTAAAAAATCATCTAACATGAATAATATGTTAGAAAACGATACTTTCGAACCGGTTTACTGATATGTTTGAAATATTATGAAAACATTTGGTATGCCTTATATACAATTTGTTGATGTTGAATCTGGTGAAGAATTATATATAAGATCTTCGAATCCTATGATATTACAGAATCAGATTTATCATATGAAAGAATTGTATGAAAATAGTGATCATATTTATGAAAAGATTACTGATCAAGATATGAAATTTTTAGTTAAAAAATCAGAAGAATTAGGATGATATCCTATTGATTTTAAATTTTTAACTGAGAACTGATTCTTGAGATGGCCTGCTTGGTGGTCTCTTGATAGAGTTACGTGAATTTGGAGTAATGTTGGTTCTAGAGTTATTAATGAATGATGATTGGTTGAATTACCATTCTATCATATTAATGACAATTAATATTTATTTATATTTTAATAATATTTTATTATGAAAAAAATTATTTGAGGTGTTGCTGTTGTTGTTATATTGTGAGCTTGAGCTTTTTACGCTATGAATTGAAATACTACTTTAGATACGGTTAGTGCAAATCCAGATTTTATTTGTAAAAAAGCTGTTACTGAACAACCTTGTGAACTTACTGATTACCCTGCTTCTTGTTCTGAATGGGATGCTTCTTGAAATAGAACATGTCCTTGAAAAGAAGCTACAGAAGTTTCTTATTATCTTATACGTACTAATTGTGAATCTGGTTATACAAAAGTTGCTAAAGGTTGAAATGTATGAGGGAACAGTGGAAGACAAGAATGAGATTATGTTTCTAATACAAAAGCTTGTGAAGTTATAGAATCTGATCATGTTGCACCTACAGGTGAAGTTAATTAATTTTATTTATTGCACAAATAATTATGTTTAAAACCAAAATATTTATATTCCTTATTTTAATATTTGTATTTAATTCAGTTAATGCTGCGTCTAAATATAGATATGTTTGTGATAATGAAGATTGTTATAATACAGAATATAAAGATATTTTGGATAATTATTATATGTATCCTGTAGAGAAATTATCAGTTGATAATTTCTCTACTTATATAGATAATAAATTATGAGAATATAAAGATTATTATTGAGATATCACATTTGAAATAGTTGATTATTATAGTGGTTCATGATCTATTGAAGATAAAGTTTTAACTTTATCTTGATTATTAAATATGAATGATGAATTTTATATCGCTAGTGAAAGTTTTTTGTTTTGAACGATAACAATTGAAGAAACTTTTGATAATTGAAAAGATTATCTATTCGACTATTTTACTGATGTTATAGATGAACTTCATGATTGATTACCAGCTTGAGATAAAAAAAACAAACTTAGTGATATACTAATAAATATACTTTGATATAATATTGATTCAAATAAATTTAATATAAAAAATATATGTAATAACTATGCATGTTATAATTCAAATCAGGATAATGTATTATATACAAGTACGTGATCAAATGTATTTCTTTCTTGAAATGTAAAATATAGTAGTCAGTTTACTACTGATACTTTTGTGGTATCTAATGATTACAATATTTCAAAATTAATAATTAAAGCTTGAGAATCTGTAGATTTTAATTTTTGATATGAAGATTATTTAGATTTTACTGATTCAGAAACTGAGTATGAATATAAGATTTATTATAATTTTGATTGAGATTCAGTTCCTTTAGAATCTGATTTTTTTCTAAAAGAAACTATTTATATAGATAATGATACATATGAAGTTAGATCAGATAATATTCAACCGGAATTTATCGACGATTTTATTGATATTACTGTATTAGATGATGATACAAAACAAATAAGAGTTTGAGTTAAAGAGTGAATAACACTATCAAAAGATGGAGATATAAATTTTTATTTATCTGCTAAAAATATCACTTCTTGAGAAAGTTTTCCGATAACACTTATTAATAATATACCACTTGAAGTATTGCCAAATGATGATATCAAATCGTGATCTTGATTAATAACTTCTATATTTACACCTGAATTAAATTCAGATACAAATTGATTTAATCCAAATCATGTCTTTGATGTTGAATTCAACCTTTATGATGAATTTTTAAATAAGCATTTTGATACAGTTGATTGATATTCAGTTGATATGTCAGCATGATCAGACTCAAGTATGCAATTATCAAGATTTTGAGAAGATAATTTTAAAAATAGTTTAGATTGAATTAATACAAATTGAGATAGAGCATTTAAATTTCAATTTAGATTTCCAACACCAGGTTATAAAAATTTAGAATGATTTAATATTAGAGTTAAAAGTAAAATAGATAAAAATAGTTATGAATCTCCAGTTACTACTTTTTGATTGTATAATTTATTGCCATCAAACCTATATGATTGATGACAAAAAATGAATATATATATTAAAGCTCCTATTATAACAACTTTACCTGTTTCATGTGGACAAATAGTTAATGTAAATTTTGAATGTAAAAGTGATAATTTTAGTGGATGTGATACAACTTGAGATTGGCATCAACAATATACTACTGAAGCAGAAAATGGTACCAGTTGGACATGAACAATTATAGATAATGCAAATAATGAGCAAACATATACTTATACTATGAATCATGTTGATAAAACAGCACCAGTAATTTCTATGCTTAGAAATACAACTTTGTTAAATAATAATTGATCATATGAGTATATTGTTAATTCAGATGACTTAAAATTTAAATTTTATGAATGAACAACTACTACATGTTCAGCAGAAGTTGCTTATGATATAAAGGTTAATTGATTAACTTATTCTGGTTGAACTATATTATGAGAAAACTCTGAAATAATTTTTCCTTGATTTTTTGAAACATCATGAATACATAATCTTCATATAAAAGCTACTGATAAATATTGAAATGAAGCAACTTGAGCTGTTGATTTTGAATTATATGCTGATGAAATATCAACTTCAAATACAACATTATCATTAAATGATAATACTATTAGAAATAAAATGTTTGCAAATAATTCAGATTTTTATGATTATAATCTTTATTTAAAGGATCATTATTGAAATCCTATAAAAAATAAACAAATATTATGAATTAATTTTAATTGTTGAACTCATACTTGATGTTTAGATATAAATACAAGAATTGCGTCAGTTTGAGTCGATGCATTAGATGAAAGTTTAGTTATTTGAAATACTGATAATGATTGAAAAAAATGATTTAGAGTTAGTTCTTTAGCTCCTGGTGAATTTAGTGAAGTTGTTGATATAAAAATGCATACATGGGATAATACAAATACTGACCAATCATTAATAAAAACTTATAGAATTTGATTACCTTCAGATTCATCATTGCCACCTTTATGAAAAAACTTTTTTAAGAAACCATTAAATTTAAATTTATATGTTTCAGACTGATCAAAACCAACCCTTTGAGTTAATCAAAAATATGATATTGAGTTAGTTAGAACTTCATGAAATAATTTAGTATTAGATAGTGATTCAAATTGAATTTTAGAAATAACAAAAAACTCTATAGTTAATCAAGTAAATTGACATTATTGGAATAAGTTTAAAAAAATATCTAATTTATTTCATTGAAATGATTTAAGTACTGAACTTTCTTTTAGTTGAACTGTAGATGCTAATTCCAATGTTTTGCAATGAATTAGTTTGTCTACTGAGGATATGTTAATTAAATATAAGCTCTGAGGTAAAACAATTGATTATAATATGGATAATTTTTCTTTAAATTCAAATTGTGATAGAAAAACTTTATGATTAAAGGTTATATGAATAATTCAATGAGATTGAAAACAAATTTTAACTGGTCAACATGCAAATTTTTCTGATTTGACTAAATGATATTTAAGATCAATAATTAGAAAAAATGCATATAAATTAATTAGAAATAGAGAAAGTTGAATAAATAATATAAATAATGTTTTATATATTAAATGAAATAAGTCTTATTCAGATATAAAGGATTATTTAAATGAAAATGATACAATAATTGTAGAGGATTGAAACTTTATAATTGATGAAAATATTGATAAAAATATTTGAATTATTGTTTTAAAATCAAACTATTTAGTTCATAGTGATTATAATGTAATATGAAATATATATATATTAAATAATGTTACAGAAATAAAGGCATTAGTTTATTCAGATTGAGTATTAAGAAGTGCAAAAGCTAATTGAGATTCTTATTCTGATAATGAATTAGCTACAAAATTAACATTAATAGGTTCTGTTTTCACTAGAAACACTATATGATGAGCTGTTCGTTGAGGTACAAATTTTACTTTGCCATGATGAGAAAAAACAACATATTTTGAAATTGCACAAATATATGATTTAAACTATATAAGAAAAGTAAAAACTACATGTAGTGGACTTTGAGATTATTCATTTTTAATTCAATATAATCCTGCTATTCAAATAAAGTCCCCTAAATGATTTGAATTTTAAAAAAGATTGTTTTATACAATCTTTTTTAATTAATTTTTAATAAAATCTATAATAATGTTTAATAAAATTTTTAAAATTTTTAAAGAAAACATACAAATTAATCAAACATTAATTTTATCATTTTTATTATTTTTAGGTGTTTATTTTTTTAAATTAGATATTTCTATTTTAGAAATAGTTACTATTTTTTCGACGGTGATAATATTAGATGCAATTATTTTATATAAAATTAAATGAAATTTTGTTTTTCCTTTTTCGTGAATTAATGCTTGATTTTGAATTAGTTTTTTTCTAAGATCTGATGATTTGATTATATATATATTCGCGGGTGTTATAGCAATTTTATGAAAATATCTAATTACTCATAAATGAAAACATTTTTTGAATCCTTCAAATATGGCAGTATTTATTTCATTAATTATTTTTCCACAAATTGCATGGACTAATCCTTTACAATGGGGACAATCAGTTGAATTACAAAAATATATTTTAGCAATTTTTTCGGTATTAATTTTATGATTTTTTATAATAAATAGATTGAAAAAAATATTAAAGTTTAATTTTTTAGATTTAATTTTTTCATTTACATTAACACATATATTATTGTTTTTAACAATTACTCAAGAAAGTAGTTTGAATTCATTTTTATTATTTTTTAACGTTTCTTTTTTAATTTTTGTTTTCTTCATGTTAACTGATCCAAAAACTAACCTTAAAACAAGTATATTTAGATTATTGTATTGATCTGCTGTAGCAATAACTTTTTACATATTGCAGTTTTTTATTAATGAAAATTATTCATTATTATGATCATTATTTTTCATGACATTATTATTACCATTTTTAAGACTAATAGAGGATTATTATATAGAGAATAAAGCCAAAAAGTCAATATACTTTTTTTTGATTTTTATAGTATTTTTATTAATATTACTAAGTTATTTATATATTATTGAATGACCTATTGATTTATTATTTGATAATAGATGCAATATGTTATTTTGTAATTAATTTATTTTTAAAAAAATATTATGATAAAGAATATTTATTGAATTATTTGAATTTTGTTTTTATATTTAGCAGTGTCTTTGTTTATAAATATTTCAACTGATAATAAAATGTATAAATCTAATCCTTTAGTTGAAAGTATTTTTGCGAATATTACTTTTGACGGTCAAGATGAAAATACTTGGTACAATTCAGATAATAAGTATGCAAAAGTTTCAGTTAGTCCAAACGCGATACCTGCACCTGTTGCAATAGTTGTAGTATCTAGGCATAGTCATTAATTTATTTTTTTAAACAATTATATAATGAAAAATTATATTTTTTTATCATTACTTATTCTTTTTAGTTTTTCTTCATTTTCATATGCTGTAGAAACTGGTACATGAACTGAAACTAAAGAAACACCAAAAAATATCAAAACAGAAGAGGATTTATGTTTTGAAATTTTAACTGAAAATATCAATTCACAGTATAATATCAATATAGCATCTGTAGAAGAGTCAGCTGAGGAATGAAATATTATTGATTTATCTACATATGAATCATTTAAAACACATACAGTTATAAATGATAAGCAAGTATACTTAAAGAACTCTGGTTTAAATTTATTTGCAGCAAAAAGAAATAACATATGAACTATTAAGGCTAATGGTGATTATATTTTATCTCAATTTGCTTGATTTTGAAATAAGACAAATTTCACTTTTCCATTAAAAAGTTCAAATACAAATTATAGTAATGGTGATTTGTATCCAGACTTTAGGCAAAACATCATTTATACACATCATTTACTTGATGGAACATTTGTTAGTTGCGGCTTCTTAAAAGTTAAGCCACAATGATCACATGATCTATATAGTATTTGACAATGAGATTATAAAACAAATAAATTTAATTGATCTTGATTTGAACTTTTAAAAAATTCAGAAAAAAGAGAATGAAAGGATTGAGAAAAAGAATTTTTAGTTTGAAAAGTAAATGTTGCTGCAGATGATTATTCAGATTCTTCATTGTTTAAAATAAATTTATTAACAGTTGCTTATAATAATAGAAGCTCATATTTTAATGAATTTGAAACTTTTCCTAAACAAGTAGCTTCAATGACTAATGCGGATAGTCAAAAAAATGGTATGACATGAGTTATGATTAACTTTTTTAATAAAGTTAAAGATGAAACATGCTTAAAGTTAGTACACACGAGTAATAGTTATCCTTCTAAATGTTGAAATAAAGCACAATCATTATCTTTTGTTGAAAAAATATTTAATTTTTTCATTCCATCAACTCATGCATCAATTCAACCAGTAGACAATTATAAAATTATAATGAATAAATCTAGGGGGATAGTTATGTATGACTGATTACCTTTGGAATTGTATGAAAAAATAATGAAAATTAATGATATAAATTTAAGAAATTCATTGATTGCAGCTATTTTACCAAATTTTGAAGATATTATAGATTATAAAAATAAGAATAAAATATTATTAAGTCCATATGAAGAAGTTTTTTCTAAATGTGATATGG
>JAMOTX010000044.1 GCA_027062145.1 Candidatus Altimarinota bacterium
ATAAAAAATAAAACTTAAAAAAAAAATAAACGATATTCAAAAAAAATATAAAAATAATAAAAAAATGTATCTTATATTTGAGGAAATTAAAAAAAATAATTATCTAATAAGTAATAAAACTGAATACACTAAACATTATCAAAAATTCAATATAAATATTAATAAAATAAAACAAGACTGGTTACTTTGGCATAATCAAGCAAGATCATCACTATGAAGATCAAAATACAGCTATGATGATAGATTGAATTCAACTGCATTTGAATGGTCAAAAGAACAAGACTTTAAATGAAAAATGACTCATGAAAGAGTAAATTGAGATTGATATTATAATTATCCTAAAGTAGAAAAATGGTTTAATAAAAGAGGTGTTAAATGTAAAATTTCATGAGGAGCAACTTCTAGTGAAAGTATCTGAAAATATTGATATTATTGTAAAGATAATGATTGTACTGATGAATTATCTAAATCACTAAAAGTAATTTTTGATATTTATATGTCTGAAAAATGATTATGATATCCAGCAGATGCTCACTATAAATGAATAACTCTTCCTTCTCTAAATAAAATATGATTATGAATATATTTAAAAGAAAATTTTAACGATACATATTTAGATTTTAAGTCTTATGACTATTATGTAACAACACATTACTGTACTAACTTTAAAAAATAATGATACAAGCTGAAAACAACTTATATAATTCAACTAAAGAATTAAAAATATTAAATTTTTATTCTGATTGATGTCCTCCTTGTCATGCATTTATGCCTAATTTTATAGCTGCTGAAAAAACTTTTTGAAAAGATTTTGATTTCATTTCAATAAATACATGATTAAATATGGAATTATCAACTAAATTCAGAGTAAGATGAACTCCTACAATAATTATTATGAAAAATGAAGAAATTGTTTATAATAAAGCATGAGTTCCAAATTGATGAGAATTAAAAGAAATAATGAATAAATTAATTTGAGAAAAATCAACAGTAAAAAATGAAAATAAGAAAAAGTTTTTTTGATTATTTTGATAAAAAAATTAATAAAATGAAGATAGCTATTTGAACAAAATCTCCACCAAAAGTTGCCGCAATAGAAGAAGCAATTAAAACTTGCCCATATTTTAAATGAGAAAATATTGAAATATTTCCATTAAAAGTTAATTCAGATATTTCAGATATGCCTATTTCTATGGAAGAAAATATGACTGGTGCTAAAAATAGAGCCATAAATTCTAAAAAAGAAATTAATGCTGATTTTTATATATGAATGGAGTGATGAATGACTAAAATAGATTGAAAAGCATATTTATTTTGAGTAGTTTATATATTAGATAATAATTCAAAGTGACATTTTGGTTTTTCTAATTTAATGGAAGTTCCAGCTTATTTTGAAAATAAAATATATAACGAAAATCTAGAACTATGACCCGTTTTATCTGAAGCTACAAAAGAAGAAAATGCAAGTAAAAAATGATGAGCATTTGGTCATTGGAGTGACGATATGCTAACAAGAAAAGATCAATTTATGTTTGCATTTCAAAGTGCAATACCACCATTTTTTAATAAATACTATAAAATATAATGCAAATAGAACTAGAAAAAAAATATAATCTTAGCAAAGAAGATTATAAAATAATAAGAAATAATTTTGAGTTTATAAAAGAAGTAAATTTAAAAGATTATTATTTAGATAAAGATTTAACTCTTTTAAAAAATAATCACTACTTAAGACTTAGAAACGGACAATATGAATTAAAAATAACTACTTTTAATCCTGAAACAAAAATGGTAAGTAGTGAAGAATATGATAATGAAGAAGAAATAAATAAAATATTAGAAAAATTTAATCTAAATATAGAAGATTGCTCTTGAGTAATATTTATAGATACAAAAAGAGAAAAATATAAGCATAATTACAAATGATACACTATAAATATAGATGTAGAAGAATATCAATATAGCAATAGATATGAACTAGAAATAGTTTACAATGAAGAAAAAAATGAAAACAGAGAAGAAAAAGAAAAAGAGTTAAATAATATTTTAGATGATTTTAGAAATGAATTTTGACTTACTGCAATATCTGATGAAAATTCATCAAAATTTATAACTTGTGCTATGTATCAAAATATAGAATTATATGAAATTTTAACACAAAACACTATTTAAAATAAATTTGCAAAAAAATACATTATTCATATTATAAAACTACACTAAAAGCGTTTGAGTGACTATCAATCACAAGCTTCGAGGAAGAACAGATTTTATATCTTATTAGAACCTCAACAATAAATTAAGTACAGCTTTAGGTGGTAACTTCCCTATTTTTCTAAAAGGGACCGAAAGCATAAAAATATAAATATTTTTATGCTTTTTTATTTTTTTAAAATTAAAATATGAATAAAAAGAAAATACACTTTATTAATATGTTAGTTCTAATCTTACTAATATTATGATTTATATGAACTACTATAGTTAGTTTATATTTTACAACTCCATGAGATAATTGAGATGTATGAGTTTGATATCTTGCATGATTATTTTTTATTTTTGCATGATTTTGGGTTTTTATGAAATTTTGAGAATTTTTGGTAGAGCATAATAGTGATAATAATTGTAAAAAATAAAAATGAAAGATAAAAAAATACTACTTCTTAGAATCTGTGCTCCATGATTTAAAGATATGATAGAATGAAAAACTAAATGGAGATACAGAGAAGTTAAACCCTACTGGGAAACAAGACTTCTAGAAAAAGATTGAACTCCTAAAATATTTGATGAAGTACATATTAAAAATTGATACAAAGAAACTTCTCCAATGGTAATAATGGAATTCAAATGAAATCATTGAATATTTGAACACGAATGAAAACCACATTTCAAACTAGAACTATGAAAAATTTTAGAAATTAAAAATGTAGAATAATGAAAGTTAATAAAAAAAAATTATATAACGATTATATCTCAAAACTTGAAAAAGAATTAATCGAAGAAAATATAGAATGAATTAATTTTATTCTAGAATACATGTACACTATTCAACTTACTGAAGAAGAAAGAATAGAAATAGATGATATATTACAAGAAGCTACTCTTTATGTAGAATTTAAAGATGATGAATATAAAGATGAAGCATTAATTCAAATAAATGAATTAAAAGAAGAAATAAATATTAAATAATTAACAACCCACTATGAACTTCGAAAAAGTAAACCCAAAACAAAGCTTCCCTAAGTTGGAAGAAAACATACTAGATTTCTGGTCTAAAGAAAAAATCTTTGAACAATCTATAGAAAATAGAAAAGACGCTGAAGAATTTAATTTTTATGATGGTCCTCCATTTGCAACTGGTACTCCCCATTATGGTCATATCCTTGCTGGTACTATCAAAGATGTAATACCTAGATACCAAACTATGAACTGAAAAAGAGTTGATAGAGTTTTTGGTTGGGATTGTCACGGACTACCTATTGAAAATATTGTTGAAAAACAAATGGAAGTTGGTGGTAGAGAAGGTATTATGAAAATGTGAGTTCATAATTTTAATGAAAGTTGTAGAGCTAATGTTGCTACTTATACTGATGAATGGAAAAAAACTGTAAATAGAATGGGGAGATGGGTAGATATGGAAAATGCATATCATACTATGGATACTGATTTTATGGAAACTGTTTGGTGGGTATATAAAGAATTATATGATAAAGGTTTAATTTATGAAGGTCATAGAGTTGTTCCATATTGTCCTAGATGTACTACTCCACTTTCAAATTTTGAAGTAAATCAAGGCTATAAAGATAAACAAGATAAAACTCTTACTGTTAAATTTAAAGTAGTTTGAAACGAAAGTAAATATATCCTAGCTTGGACTACTACTCCTTGGACACTTATGGCTAATATTGGTTTAGCTGTTTGAGTTGATATAAATTATTCAGAAATAAAAGACACAAAAACTGGTGATACATATGTGCTTGCAACTGATAGATTAAAAGATTATTACAAAATAGATAAAGAAGGTAATTCTGAAGATTTTACACTTATTAGAGAATATAAAGGAGCTTGTTTAGAATGAATTAAATACGAACCTGTATTTGATGATTTCAAAATACAGCTTGAAGATATGTGAGAAGATCTTTGAAATGATGTAAAACTTTGAGAAAATTCTTATTCTGTTGTAATAGGTCATCATGTAACTACTGAATCTGGTACTTGAATTGTACATATTGCACCTGCTTATGGTGAAGATGACTTCATTATAGGTAATGAAAATAAACTTGGTTTTGTGAGTCATATAGATGATTCTGGTAAAACTTGTAATACTCTAAATGATAATTGAAAATATGTTTTTGATTATAATGATGAAGTAATTACTACATTAAAAGATAGATGAGATATAGTTAAAATTTCTACTATTGACCATAGTTATCCACATTGCTGGAGATGCGATACTCCTTTAATATATAGAGGTATATCTGCTTGGTATGTTGCTGTTGAAAAAATCAGAGACAAAATGGTTGATAATAATCAAGAAATTAACTGGACTCCAGATGTAATAAAAAATGGTAGATTTGGTAAATGGGTTGAAGGTGCTAGAGATTGGAATATTTCAAGAAATAGATATTGGGGATCTGCTATTCCAGTTTGGCAAAGTGAAGATAAATCAAGTGAAATTTGTATAGGTTCTGTAAAAGAAATGTATGAATTAAATAAGGAATATGGTCAAATTGAAGAAAAAAATTGAGAATATTTTTATACTAAAACATGAGAAATAGTAGATATTCATAAACATTTTGTTGATGAAATATTTCTAAAAGATCCTAAAACTGGTGAAAAATTAACTAGAATACCAGAAGTACTAGACTGTTGGTTTGAATCATGAGCTATGCCTTATGCATCAAAACACTACCCTTTTGAAAATAAAGAAAGCTTTAAATTCCCTGCTGATTTTATAGCTGAATGACTTGATCAAACTAGAGGGTGGTTCTATACCTTACTTATTCTTGGTACTGCTTTATTTGATAAGGCTCCAATGAAAAATGTTATAGTAAATGGTATCGTTCTAGCTGAAGATGGTAAAAAAATGAGTAAATCATTAAAAAATTATCCAGATCCTGCTATTGTATTTAATAAATATGGTGCAGATGCAATGAGATTTTACTTAATGAATTCTCCTGTAGTTGAAGCTCAAGATTTCAGATTTGCTGAAGATTGAGTTAATGAAGTAGTTAAAAAAGTAATTCTTCCTTTATGGAATACTTATTATTTCTTTACTACATATGCAAATATTGATAACTTCAAACCAACAGGAAGTAAAACAAGAAATAATAATCTAGATAAATGGTTAATTTCTGAATTAAATGAATTAACAAAAGAAGTAAGTACAGGTTTTGATGAATATAAATTAAACAATGCAACTAAACCTATCGTTAAATTTATGGATAACCTTACTAACTGGTATATTAGAAGATCAAGAAAAAGATTTTGGAAATCTGAAAATGATGGTGATAAACTAGAAGCATATGAGACTTTATATACAACATTAGTTGAGCTTACAAAGATAATAGCTCCATTTATGCCGTTTATATCAGAACATATGTATAAAGAATTAACTGGTAATAAATCAGTTCATTTAGAAGACTTCCCTAAATATGATTCTAGTTTAATAGATGAAAAATTAAATTCTGATACAGATATGGTTCAAAAAGTAATTACTTTAGGTTTAGCATGGAGAGCAAATCAAAAAATCAGAGTAAGACAACCTCTTAAATCTATTACAATTACAGATACTTTAGATGATTATAATATTGAAATTATCAAAGAAGAATTAAATGTAAAAGAAGTATTAGTTGTTGATTGAAATACACTTGCTAAACAAATCTGTAAACCAAATGGTAGAGCAATTTGACCAAAATTTGGAAAAGATGTTAAGTTTATAATGTGAGAAGCGAAATCTGGTAATTTTGAAATATTAGACAATTGAAATGCTAAAGTTTGAGATTTTGAACTTGAAGCCTGAGATTTTGAATTAGTATTTGAATCAGGTGATGCAGGAGCATTAATTGAAGCTGGTTTCTGAATGGTTATTGCAATGGATAACAATATAACTGATGAACTTAAAATAGAATGATATGCAAGAGACTTAGTTAGACAAATACAAGAAGCTAGAAAAGAAGCTGATTATCAAGTTGATGATAGAATAGAAGTTTCTATGACTAATATGGATGAAGTATTAGCTGTTTTTAAAGAATATATTCAAACTGAAACTTTATCTACTATTATAGAGTCTATAGATAGTTCTGATATCAATAAAGAAATTGAAATTGGTGAAATTAAAGTTAATTTTACATTAAAGAGATAATAATTATTATCTCTTTCCAAATTACTTAATGAAAAATAAAAATGACTAGACAAGAAATCCAATTTTGAGATGAAGAATGAGCATACGTTGAAAGTTTTTGAAACTGAATAGGTAAAAAAAATTCTACATTAAAAGAAAATAATGAAATAGATTATTTAGGACATATTAAAGCTTGAATTGAAGTTTTAAGTAAAAAAGAAGACTTAACTGAATCTATATCATTAAGAGCAATGCAAATTATTACTGATTATAATTTAGAAAACGTTGAAATTGATAATGTTTGAATAGGATATTTTCAAAATAAAACTAAAGAAAAAATATTAAATATGATTGAAATAGTTTTAATAAATTATCAACATAATATAAAAAAATAGTGAATAAAATCACTATTTTTTTTGATTAAATCTATTTTTAATATATATTTATAATAATAAATAATTACTTATCAAGTATGATTAATAAAAATAATATTCAAGAATTAAAAAATAAAGTAAAAAATCTAGAAAAAAAAGATATTGATTTAATCGTATCTGATTTTGATGATACTATTTTTTGTAGAAAAGAACAATTAGAAGATTGTAAATTATTAAGAGAAAATAGATGAAGTGCTTGAAATGATGTAATATTAAATCAACTTTGACTTGATGATTATTGAAAAAAATATTACAAAGATAAAAAAATAACTAAGTCTGTTGTATCTAAATTAAGAAAGTGACATGATTTAATATTAACAGCTTGATATAAAGTACTTCAAGACTGTAAATTAAAAAATGTATGACTAGATCATCATAATTATATAGTTGTTGATTCACCTGAAAAGAAAATAATTGAAACAATTAAATATATTACAGACACTCTTTGATTTTTACCAAATAAAGTAACTGTTTATGAAGATAGACCTAAATATTTTATTGAATTTAGACAATTATTAGAAGATATATTAACTATTCCCGTTAAAATAATGTATGTAGAAATGATAGATAATAACAATGAACCAA
>JAMOTX010000045.1 GCA_027062145.1 Candidatus Altimarinota bacterium
AAGTAAAAGAAAAAGAAAAACCAGTAAAAAAAGTGGTAAAAGAAAAAGAAGAACCAGTAAAAAAAGTGGTAAAAGAAAAAGAAGAACCAGTAAAAAAAGTGGTAAAAGAATCAAATAAAGCACTTCATGATTTAAATGTAGATGCTGAAAAAGATTCACAAAAAATGAGTCAAAAAATAAGAGATGCTGCAGATAATTTAACAGAGGAAGGATTAAATAAATTAATAGCTAAATATGAGAAAGAATTAGATGGTATTAATGGTTTAGATAAAATAGATTTAAGTTGATTTGATAGTAAAGATTTTTTAAATACATTTTTAAAATGATTAATAGATTGAACTATTACTACAAATTGAGATGATTTAAAAAAATTAAATAAAATAGTATCTAATTTTGATTTTGATATGGCAATAGTGTGAGGGTCAAAATTTGCTTCACAATGAGAAAAATTAAATAAAACAATGAAAAGTATTTGAGATAATATCAATAAGGCTATGAATTTACTAAAAATGTCTATTAGGATTAGTAATGATTGAAAAGAAGAGTCTAAAGATTCAAATACTGAAAATATAAATATTACTAAAGAAAATATTATTAGTACGTTTAAATCTGATATTGAAGAAGGAAAAATAAGATGATTAGATTCTATTAAGGATTATTTAACTATAATTAAATCTCAGGATTTATTATCAGAAATTTCTGCTAAATGATTAATATCATTAGTTGAAGTTGAAAAAATATGAGACAGTGATATTTTAACTTATAAAAATGAATGATTGAGTTCATCTTTAAGTATAAGTAAAGATGATTTAAGTGTAAATTTAAAAACTTGAGAGATTAAGTTAAGTACATATGATATTACTGAAACAAATACTTTTGCTAATTTCGCAGAACTTAAAACAGAATTAAATTCATATTTAGAAGATAGAATTGATGATATGAAAGATGACAATGAAAAAAGTAAAGAATTTTGAGAAAAGATAAATAAATATAAAAATGATTTTGAAGAAAAAGGAATTATAAAAAATAAAATTGATTGAGATTGAACTAATACCTATGTTTTATTAGATTGAACTAAAATAACAATTAATTATCATTCTCAAAAAGTGCAAGTCTCAAAAATATGAGAAGAGAATCCTTGAAAAATTACAATTGAAACAAATTGATTAGGTAATTCATTTTCAGAAAATTGAGAAAAATTAATTGATGAAGCTATTATTAATAGTGAAAAAATAGTATTTCAAAATAAAATAAATGAATATAATGATGAAGTTAACTTATATAGATTGGGTTCTAGAGACACTCCTTTAAAATTTTTATTTGAAGATGTGAAAATTATATGAGAAGGATGAACAGAATCAGATTTAAAATTAGCTAGTGAAAGTTTAAAAAAATTAGGTTCTATTTTAGATACATATGAATGATTAAGTGATGAACAAAAAACTGAACTTAAAGATTTAGAATGAGAATTATATGATGAAAATAATCAAAATAGCGAAGAATTATTATTAAAACAAGATAAAGAGACAATTTTATTAGAATTAGATAATATTAAACAATTTAATAAAAACTTTGATTGAATACCTCAAAAGTTGACTTGATTAGAAAAAGCTTTTCCAGAGTTAAATATGACAGCTGAATTTAATTCTGAAAAAAATATATTATCATTAAATCCTGATGGTGGTTGAAATGATATTTCAATACAATTTACAAAAGTGTGAGATAAAGTTAAATTTGTAGATCTAGATTGAAATATTGATTTTTGAGATTGATTATATGCCTTTGATAATAAAGGAAATACAATGTCTGCATTTAGAAAAATACATGAGTATTTAACAAAAGAAAAAAATAAAAAATAAAAAGAACTTATTATAAGTTCTTTTTATTTTCTAAAACTTGCATTAAATATCTTATAACGTATTATTTAGTAAATATTAATAATAAAATAATTTCATGGGAAGACAAGTATCAGAAAGAGAATTAGAACAATTTCAAAATAAAATAGAATATGCTGAGTGAGAACTTAGAGTTTTTATTGCGGATATTTTACCAAAAGATTTTGTTATTAGAACTACGATGGAGGATAGAATGGTTGAACTTGAAAATCTTGTGAATACTTATGGTTGAGTAGTAATAGTTAAACATATTCAAAATAAATCTATACCTGATTATAATACTTTTATATGAGAAGGTAGATTAGAAGAGATTATGAAAGAAATGCAAGAAAGAAATGCTAATGTTTTAATATTGTGAAATGCTTTAAAACCTAGACAAATATATACTATTAATGAAAAATTAAGAGAGATTTGAGCTAAAGCTTGGGATAGAATTGATTTAATATTAAAAATCTTTGAAAGAAATGCTTTTTCAAAAGAAGCTAAACTTCAAATAGAATTAGCTGCTATAAAACATATGTGACCAAGAATATATGATATGGGTATGGAACTATGAAAACAAGGTGGTCAATGAAAATGAGAGACAAATACAGAAATAATGAAAAGACATTTATTAAAACGTGAAAAGCATGTTAAAGAAGAATTAGAAAAATTTGCAAAGGTAAGAGAACAACATAGACAATCAAGAGCTAGAAAAGGTATGAAAACTTTAGGTATTGTATGATATACAAATGCGTGAAAATCTACTTTAACAAATGTGTTAACTAAAAAATGAGTATTAGAAGAGGATAAACTTTTTGCAACTCTTTGAACAAGTGTTTGAAAAATGTTTGTACCAGCAATTTATGAAGAGGAAACTTGAAAATATATCCCACCAAAAGAGGTTTTAGTTAATGATACTATTTGATTTATTAGGGAATTACCACCAAAACTTGTAGATGCATTTAAATCTACTTTAGAGGATTCTATAGAATCAGATTTATTATTGCATGTAATTGATGCTTCTGATCCAAAATTTAACCTAAAAATAGATGTAGTTGATGAAATTCTATTAAGTATATGAGCTCAGCAAAAAAGACTTAATATATTTAATAAAATAGATTGATTAGTTTGAGTAGAGTATAAAACAGAAATAAAATGAGAAGAAAAAATATATTCTGATAAATTAGAATATATAAAAGAAACTTACGCAGATTTAAATCCAATTTTTATATCTTCTACAGATAAAGTAGGGATAGATGAATTAAAAGAAAAAATTATTGAAGAATTATAATTTAATTAAAACTTTATGAATCTATATACTATAATTATTATTATTTTTGTATTAATTATTTTAATTTGAATATTTTTAATATTTAAATTTACAAAAAAATATAAAATAAATCCTGAAAAGATTACTTTTTTCAAAAAACAATTAAAAAGAATAATTGCAAACGGTAGTTACAAAGAACAAGTAATAGATATAGATAAACTTTATCATAAAGTCTTACAAGAAGCAGATTATCAAGGTACATTTGGTGAAATTTTAAAATCTGAACCTTCAGAAATTTGAAATATTCAAAAAATATGGGAACTTCATAAATTAAGAAATAAATTAGTACATGATTTTGATTTATTATCAGAAAAAGTATTAAAACAAAAATCTATTGATTATAAAAGAGAAATTGAAAAATTAATAAAACAATTTAGTTAATTTTACATCAAAAATTTAATGCGGATTTAAGGTCAGTTAATTATATTATATATATCTTCTAAAATTGATGGATTAGGAGCCTGAAATAATCAGTGAAGATATTAAAAAAGAAGCTATTTATAGCTTCTTTTTTAATATTCTCATAATATTCTTATTTGTTTTGTAAAAAATTTTAATTCTTCTAATGATTTAATAACATTTTCATCTTCTAAATTTCATTCAAAATTCATCCAAAATAAATAAGTAAAAGGTGATTTAAGACTAGGCATACTTTCTATTTTTGTTAGATTTACATTATTTGTTGCAAATGCTCCTAAGCACTTATAAAGTGCTGCAGGTATATTTTTTGTTTCAAAAATTATACTAGTTTTTCATTTTTTTTCTTTTATTTCTATACTAGATTCTTTAGGGACTATTATAAAAAATTTAGTAGTATTTCAATTTTGATCCTGTATTTTTTCATCAAGGATATTTAATCAATAAATATCTCAAGCTAAATTTGAAGCTATAGCTCAGACTCATTTTTCATTACTATCTGTTATCATTTCTGCAGCTCATGCTGTATCTCAAAAAACTATTGGTTTTATTCAGTGGTTTTTTAAATAATTATGACATTGATCTAGAGCTTGAGGATGAGAATATACTGTTTTTATACTACTAATATCATTTTCTTTTGATAATAAACAATGATTTATTTGTAGATTTATTTCTCAGATTATTTTATAATCATATCTTAAAAAATTATATAGATTTTCATGAATATTTCATGCATAAGAATTTTCTACAGGTAATATTGCAATATGATTATTATCTATTTGCTCCCATACTGATTTAAAATCAGGCATTCATACCATATTAGTAATTTGTTCACTTAATTGCTCTTTTGCTTCAAAACATGCTATATTACTATAGGCTCAAGGAACTCATTGATATATTAATTTCATTTTTTTTAGTTAATTATTATTTCCCAACTATTTATATCATATTTTTTATTATTTATATAAATAGTTTCATTTTCATATTTCTCAACTTTTCAATTTATAATTTCTTTAGTATAAATATTTATTAATCATATTTCTTTTCAAATATTTTTTTCTATTAGTTCTATTTGTTTTGATAATAAATAGATTATTTTATCTGTATATATTTGTCATTTCTTTGCATTTTCTCAAAAATAATCATGAGTTTCAAGTATTGTATTAATAAATTTATCTTCATCTTTATTTTCTACAAATTTATTAAAGTCATTAGTAGTCTCCATAAATACTTTATGGACATTTAATACTTCATCATTATACATCTGTATATCTCAGTGTAGTTTTGGATGTTGATAAATATATCTTCATACACTTGATAGCATTATTTTATAAATTGGTGATACGAAATCTAGAGATTTTTCAACATCTATTCATAACCTTTTAATAGTTTCTCATAAAACAAACATATCAAAATGAGTTAATCATTGTACTACTGCCATCATTTTATCATGTTCAATTGGATCTGACTCAATAACTTTAGATCAAGATTTTTCTAAAAATGTTTTTAAAAATATATACCTTTTATCTATTTTATCTTCTTGCTTTATAGGAGTTAAAACAAATATTTGTCATGCAATAGTTCAAGTAGAAGGACCAAACATCGGATGAGTAGGTAATACTAATACAGAATTTGGTGAATATTGTTTTAAGGCAGTTGAAGGAAATTTTTTAATAGAGCATACATCACTAACTAAGCTTCATTCTTTTAAATAAGGAGCTACTTCTTTTATAGTTTGTTCTATAGATGAAATAGGTGTTGAAAAGATTGTAATATCTGCATTTTTTACTGATGCTATATTATTATCAGAAAATGTACATCATAATTCTAACGCTATTTTATTTCATTTATTTTTGTTTCTTCACGTTATTATTAGATTTATATTTTTTCAAAAACTATCTAATAAAAATTTTGCTAACCATTTTCAAAATCAGTTAGTTCATCAAATTATTGTAATATTATAGTTCATATTATTTATTTTTAATTACTTCATATGTAAAAAGAAATATAGCCTTGTATAATCTTTTTATTCTTTCTATTTTTTTAGGTCATGTAATGAGTCTGTATAACCATTCTAATCAAGATTGTCTCCAAATTTTGGGTGCTCTTTTTTGAAATCAAATGAAATAATCAAAACTTGAACCTATTCATAATCATAGTTTTATATTTTTTGCTATTCACATTATTTCAACTATAGATTTTTCTTGTTTTTTCATTCATAGTGTTGAAAATAGAATTTTTGAATCGGAGTTTTGTATTTTATTAATTATATTTTCTTTTTTATCTTTTGAGTAAATATAATAATCAAATTTTAATTTTGGAAATTTTTGTTTTAAAAGTTTTGAGAATATTTTTTGAGAATTTATTTTATTAATATCTGTAGGGTTATATAAGTCTATAATTGTTATTTTTATATTATTTTTTTCAGCATATATTACTAAATCTTTTGTTAAGTCACTTCAACAAATTCTATCTCAATATTTTTCATATAACGATTGTCTTCTAAAAAATAAATTAAAAAAGAAATAAGGGAGTAATAATGTATTAATTATTTTAGAATAATTATTATTCATTATTTGAAATGCTATATAAAGTCATATTCCATCTGGAGTTAGATAATTAGCTTTTAGAAGTATATTTTTAAATGATTCATCTTTTTTTGCATTTAAAAGAATCTCAGGATTAGGAGTAAAAACTATTTTTTGTTTATCAAATTTTGTTATTTCTTCTAAAAAATTGTTATAATTTAATTTATGTAATTCAATTCATAGTATTTTCATATAGTTGTATATTTATTTATCTTATGTTATTATTATAAAAAGATTTTTATAATTACAAATTTATCCTTTATTAAAGATACAATGTGAAAAATAGAAGAATGAAATAATGAAATTACATTACCTGAAAATAATTCTAATAAAGAAATTGATACAAATAAAATTTCTGAAGATATTGAATTATCAAAAAAATATTCTGATGCTGAAAAAACAGAATCTTTTAAGGAGGAAATCCCTTATGATGAATTGATGGAAATGATTGATGAAGCCAGTATTGAAAGTAACACAGATGTATCATGAGTTATAAAAGAACAACTTAAAGATATATCAAATAGTGATAGGGCAAATATGATTTTTGAACATTTAAAAACTTCTGACAATAATGAATTTTCTGAATGAAGTATTTCATTTAACTTTATTGATAAATCTTGAAATGAATCTGAATGTGTAATAAGTATTGATAATCAAACATTAGAGTATAAATGACAAAAATATAATATTAAAGAATTAACAGATGGTGCTAAAGTATTAAAAATAGTATTTTGAAATGAGGGGGTAACTATTGAATGAAAAAAATATTTTATGACATGAATTAAAGAATTAAAATACACTGAATTATTAAGTTGACTAGATAATGTTTTACCAAGTGATTGAATGGAAATAGCTTCTAAATAATATTTTTTGTAAAATATAGTTTATTAGTTAAAATGAAGAAATATATTTCTTCATTTTTTTTAATGTCTGAATTAAAAAATAAAAAAATAGCAATTGTTTGTGATTGGATAAAGGATTGGGGATGAGCTGAAGTAGTTTTAGAACAGTTTTTGGAAATATTTCCAAATGCTGATATTTTTACTTCTGTTTTTTTTGCCGAAAATAAA
>JAMOTX010000046.1 GCA_027062145.1 Candidatus Altimarinota bacterium
AAATAATCAACAATATATTTAAAATAAAATCATTTAAATATAAAAGAAAAATTAATAAAGAATAAAAACATAAATAATAAACAATATTATTGTTTATTTTAAGTACAGTATCAGTTTTTATATTTTTTTTATCAGAACCTGTAAACATTATTACAAATAACGTTCCTATAGCAAAAAAAATAATACTTTCAATTAATAAATTTCAACTTAATGATATTAACTCAACAGAATTAAAAATTTTATTTAAAAATAAATCTTTTCATATATTTAATCAATAAAATATATAAAAAATTAATGAAAAAATTAATGAAACAAAAAAGAGTAGAAACTTCATCTTTTAATATGATTAAAAGTTAACTACTCAAAATATAACGACTATAAATAAAATTGCAAAACTAAAAATCATCAATATAAAATTTCTAACTATGTATAAAATTAAATATATAAAAAATACTACTATAAAATAAAAAATTCATTCAAAATTAGATTCATAAAAATTATAATAAAAATTTATATTCAATGAAAATATAAAAAGTAATGTATATATAAATATAACAATAAATAAATATTGTCTTATATTATAAATAAATTCTATAAAAGAATCTATTACTTTATTCATTCATTTTTTAATAAATGTATAAGAATATCCTATTCATTTTTCTTTAGCTTTTAATAAAACAATATTTTGTTTTATTACTTTTCTTTTAATAAAAGTATCTATACGTAATTCTTTATCAAATATTAATTTTATATTAGTATTCAATATAAATAACGTATTTTCTTTTAATTTTTCTTTATATCTTTTTAAAAATAACATATTTCTCACATATAAGTGAGTGTGTTTATCAACTTCTTCCTTTTTAATTTTTTTAAATTTATTTAGATAATTTAAAAAATAATTTAAAACTTTAGTTACTTTTATTCAAAAATCTTTATCTTTTTCTATAAAACTTTCTCTTGAACCTATTTTTCTTAATAAACTATTTGTCTCTTTTAATAAATCCTTACTACTATCTTCATGCTTATCTTCTAATTCTCTTAATTCAATTTCTCAAATTTTTAATAATGCAGCCTCTCAAATAATTTTTAATTTAGATATATTTGTAGATTTTTTTAGTTTTATTATTGAATTATAAATATTTTTTATTTTTTCTTTTTGTTCAACTGATATTTTAATTGATCATGAACCTGATAATAATTTTTCAAGCTTAATAAGAATAAAATCTATTAATTCGTAAGTTGTTGTTAATTCTTTTTTTAAATAAAAATTTTTATTTTTTGTATTTTTTTCTTTATCTTTATTTATTTTTTCTCTTAACTTTTCTAAATTATCTTTCTTTTTTCAACTAAATAATAAATTATACTCTTCTTTTAAATCACTAATTATACTAAGTTTTTTTTCTTCAGTAAATTCAGAATTTTCTTCAGAATATAAGGTAATAACGTTATATTCTAAATTTTTTCTTAGTTTAACATACACCTTAAAAATATCATCTCAAACTATTTTTCATTTTTTATAAGATCAATCTTCAGTTTTTGCGGTAAACAAAAATATATTTCAAATATCTTCTTTACTTGAAATTTCTTCAATACCTAAAATAGAGTATCATTCATCATGTACTTTCTTTCTAGCATCTTTTTCTGTTTCTGCTTTGAAAACAATCGTATATTTTTTACCGTTTTTTGAAACTGATAATTTAAAATTTTTCATATTATTGTTTTTTAAACTAATTTACTTTTAAATTCTTCTAATTTATTTTTAGTATTTAAATTTTCATTAATAAAATTAAATATTTTATTAATTTTTAAACTGTTCTCAGTATTACTATCTATTTTACTAAACAGTTCTGTAATTTTTAAAACATCAGGATTATTTTTTATAAAATCTGCATGTTCTTTAAATTTAATATCTCAATTATTATTTTCTATATTTTTCATATTTATAAATTAGATATTAAAAATGAAAATGAATTTATTTCTCTCTTTTTTTCATTTGCTTCCTTTTTTCTCATTCAACTTATTTGATAAAAATTATTATTTCAAATATTTTTTAATTCTTCTTCTTCTAATTCATTAGCAAATTTAGATAATTTTATATATAATCTTTCTAATCAAAAATTATCAAGTATAGATAAAGCTCACATATATAATTCTTTTTGCTCAATAGGTATATTTAAAGAAAGTATCATTACTTCAATAATTTTTATTTTATTTGTTATATTTTTTTGTTTCTTTAAAAAATCAAAAATCATAATATTTTATAATAAGTAAATATATATATTAAATAATATCATATATATTATTTAAAATCAAAAATTAGATTATTTATATATTTTGATTTAACATTCATGACCTATTATATATTTAATTGTTTTATTTATATATATTATTAGTATTAATAGCCTATGTTAAAAAGTTTTTTTCCTTTAAAATAGCGGATAGATTTTTCATAATATATTTCGAATATTAAAAAGTAAAATATATTATCTTAAAATAGACGTTAAAAAATATTAACATTTTTTTAACAATACTTCTTTTTTTATATTGACTTGTCTTTTTTTTCTAAAATCTTATATTAAAAATTGTTAATTATAAATATTAAAAAACAATTAATTATGAACAAAATTAAAAACAAAAATAATTTTTTACATTTATTTGTTATCTTTTTAACAAGTTTCATATTATGAATAATTTTTTCTTTTTACATAGGGGATAATTTAAGTAATGATTTGTTAAAAAATGATAATTGAGTGATTAAAACTAATTTTTCTAATAAATGAGATTTAGATTTATGAAAATTTTATGAGGTATATAATCTTATAAAATTAAATAATTATGATTCAGAATGAATTAAAAAAGATGTATTAGTTGATTCTGCTATAAAATGACTTGTAAAATGATTATGAGATAAACATAGTGAATTTTTTAATAAAAAAGAAACTAAACAATTTAATGATATATTAGCTTGAGATTTTGAATGAATATGAGCTGTTGTAGAAAAAAATATTTTATGAGTAACTGTTGAAAGGCTTATAAAATGATCACCAGCTATTAAGTTTTGATTAAAATCTTGAGATATTGTTATTAAGGCTAATGGTATATCTCTTGAATGAATGTGATTGTATGAATCAGTAGAAAAAATAAAATGACCAGCGTGAACTCATGTATTATTAGAAATAATTAGGGCTTGAGAAAAAAATATATTAGAGATAGATATTATTAGAGATAAAATAAAAATACCTTCAGTTGATAGTAAAAAATTAGATGATTGAAATATAGGATATATTTCAATTAATATGTTTTGAGAAGATACAGCAAAAGAATTTAAAAAAGCATTAGATAAAAATATGGATACTGATTGAATTATTATTGATTTAAGAGATAATTGAGGATGATTTTTACAAAGTGCAGTTTCAATATTAAGTAATTTAGTTGAAGATGATAAAATTTTGGTTACTACAAAATATAAAGATATTTTTTCTAATATTTCTTACCCAAGTATAAATAATTGAAAAATATATAATTGAAAAATAGTTGTTTTAATTAATGAAAATTCTGCATCAGCTTCAGAAATAACTGCTTGAGCATTAAAAGACTATAATAAAGCAATATTAGTATGAAATAAATCATATTGAAAATGATCAGTACAAAAACCATTTATATTAGAAGATGGTAGTATGTTAAAATTAACAATAGCAAAATGGTTTACTCCTAATGATGTAAATATAGATCATCAATGAATAATTCCAGATATTAATGTTGATTTTAAAAAAGAAGATTATACTCCTAAAAAATGAAAAGAATCTGATTTTAAACCATATGATAGACAATTAGAAGTATCAAAAGAAGTATTAAAAGATTTTATTAAAAATGATGCATATCAATTAAGTATTGATAAGTTTTTAGAAAAAAATAAAGAATATAAACCTAAAATAGAAAAATAAAAATAGTGTTTTAAACAATATTTTAACATAAAAAGGCTAGTTAATCTAGCTTTTTTTGTATTTGAAAGTATATTATAATTAATAAATTTTAACTAATTAAAAATGATTTATAAATTTATAAAAAAATTAATTATTTTTATAAAATAAATTTAAATATTTATTTTAATTATTAACTATAAGAGTATGTTAAAAGATAATGATAAAGCTATTTTTGACTTAATAAATCTAGAAGAAAATAGACAAGAAACTGAAATAGAATTAATTGCATCAGAAAACTATGCATCTTTAGATGTATTAGAGGCAGCCTGAAGTATTTTAACTAATAAATATTCAGAATGATATCCTGGTAAAAGATATTATGCTGGACAAGAATTTATAGATCAAATTGAAAATTTAGCAATAGATAGATGTAAAGAAATTTTTGGTTGTGAATATGTTAATGTTCAACCCCTTTCTTGAAGTCCTGCTAATTTAGCTGTTTATATGGCATTCTTAAATGCTTGAGATAAAGTTTTGGGTATGAGTTTAGATCAAGGGGGGCATCTTAGTCATGGACATCCTTTAAATTTTTCAGGTCTATTATATGAAATTATTCCTTATACTCTTGAAAAAGATACAGGATTAATAGATATGGATAAATTAGAAGAAATTGCATTAAAAGAAAAACCAAAAATGATTATCGCTTGATTTTCAGCTTATTCAAGAGATTTAGATTGGAAAAGATTTAGAGAAATTGCTGATAAAGTATGAGCTATTTTAATGGCTGATATAGCACATATAGCATGATTAATAGCATGAGGACAATTAGAAAATCCAGTACCATATTGTGATGTTGTAACTTCAACTACTCATAAAACATTAAGAGGTCCAAGATGAGCAATTATTATGTCTAAAAAAGAACATGAGAAAGTTATTGCAAGAGCTGTTTTTCCAGGTGTTCAATGATGACCTCATGAAAATTTAATTGCAGCTAAAGCTGTTGCTTTTAAAGAAGCACTTCAACCAGAATTTAAAACTTATACTAAGCAAATAATAAAAAATGCTAAAGTGTTATGAGATGAATTAATGAAAAATTGATTTGAAATAACTTCAAATGGTACAGATAATCATTTATTATTAATAGATGTTTTTACAAGTTTTGGTGTTACTTGAAAGGAAGCAGAAAAAGCATTAGAATTAGTAGGGTTATCTACAAACAAAAATATGATACCATATGATTTGAGAAGAGCAATGGATCCTTCATGAATCAGAGTTTGAACTCCTGCAGTAACTACAAGGGGTATGAAAGAAACTGAAATGAAAATAATAGCATCTGTGTTCACATGAGCAATTATAGCATTAAAAAATGCTAAATGATGTGATTCAAAAGTAGAGGATAAAAGTAATATGGAAGTTTTTAATGATAATAAATTAATTAAAAAATTATCTGAATTAAAAGAAGAAGTCTTAAGTTTATGTAAAAATTTTAAAGTTTATAAAAAATAATTAGGTATTTATATCTAATTATTTTTTTATTATAGACACTTAAATAATTCTTTTGTCAAAGATAAAAGAATTAAAAAAACTTGATTAATTAGCAAATAGATGTAGATTATAGACAGTTATTTTTTAATAATGTCTATTATGTATAAATATACAAGACAAGAAGCTGCTGACAAAATGGGTATTTCTACTCGTTCAGTAGACAGATATATTAAAGCTTGAAAATTAAGAGCTAAAAAAGATGGAAAAGTTGTCTATGTTAAATGATCAGATGTAGATAATTTATTATGAAACGCAGAAACAAAGCAAGAAGTTATTGTTGAAAAAAAAGTAGAAAATAAAACTTTTGATAATTGAAACAGTACAACAATTGTTTGAAATAATTGAGAAAATGTGTCGTCTACATTATGATTGATATATAAAGATTTAAAAGAAGAAATAGTTAAAAAAGATGAATTAATTCAACAATTAGCTATGAGAGTTTGAAAAGCAGAAGAAATAGCTCATAATTCAGTATCATTATTGGATTTTAAAAAATCTCAATTTTTATTAGAAGAATCAAAAAGTTGATTAAATAAGGAAGTTGAGATGCTAGCTAGTGAAAAAGATAGACTAATTAATGAATTAAAATATGAAAAAAATTCTAACACTATATTGATAGTTTTTGTTATTATTTTGTTTGTATTAGCTTGAATTATTTGGTTTATGCAAATATAATTTGAAAAGTTTCTAAAAAGCATTATTGTTTAGGAACTTTTTTAGTCTCTGTAGTTCAGTGGAAGAATAACCCCCTCCTAAGGGGTAGACACAAGTTCGATCCTTGTCAGGGATACCATAATGAAATAACATCATCAAAGTCTTTAGTATTTACCTTACTAGAGGCTTTTTTGGATAGTTCTAACCTTCTATATTCTCTTTTAATATCTTTTAACTTATAACTTAAAGGCATTAGCCAAGGATGAAACTCTAAAGCTAAAACTCAATCCTTTAAACTAAAGTTCTCACCTAAAGAAGAAAATATAAGCTTCTTAGTCTTTAGATTTCAATTATTAAATTTACCTCTTACATTAAACATTAAATCAATTAGTTCTTCTGTAAGTTCAAGACTATCATCTTTCTCAGTTTTAAGCTTGTCTAACTGTCTATTATAGTTGTCTAAGTTTTTTATATTACTAGCTTTCATACTATCATACTCTTCCTTATTAATAGTTTCATCTATTAAAAAATCTAATAATTTCACTTGTTTTCTTTCAAGTGTCTTAATGTTACTCTCTAATCAATTTATAATATTATCTTTTTCATTTATAGTATCTTTCAAATCTTCTTTTAAATGTTTTAATCACCATTCTTTAAATTGAGGTAATATTTCAATATTGTCCAATATGTCATTTATTTGATTTTCTAATTTAGCTAGATTAATAGGTTTTTGTTTACAATTACATCAAACCTTTCTTTTTGTACAACGGTAATATACATAATTTTTAATGCTTCAAGAGGCTTCATTAAATTTACTTTTCTCTTCGGCAGTTATTGCTCCTCAACATTCTCAACACTTAATCATTCCTGTAAAAGAAAACTCTCTAGTATATCATCTAGTAATA
>JAMOTX010000047.1 GCA_027062145.1 Candidatus Altimarinota bacterium
TTAACATTTCAGAATATTTGTCTGTATGATTAAGCTTTTTATAATTTTTAATTTTAAATAATTTATTCGTAGTTTTTAAATTATCTAATTTCTCCAAGTTATTAGTAGTATCTAGTACTTTTGACCAAAATTGCTGTAAGAAAAAACCCAAATCAGAATATTTTAACTTCAAAATAAAGTAATACAACTCATCATCTATTCAGCTTTTCATTAAGTTTATATCCAAATTTTGCAAAAAACTATATGTAAATTTATTTGAAGAATTTAACTCTGCCAACAGTGAATAAAAGTTATCCTCTTTTATCAAAAGACTTGAAATATGACTAATAATTTTCTCTATAAAATCATTAAAATCATCTATTATCTCTTGATTCCAGATAGAAGTAATAAGAGTAGTAGGAGTTGTAAATTTTTTATTTATTTTTGCAAATTCCTTGGTAATATCAAAACTAATATTTTCACTAATATTCATAGAAATATCATTTTCTTTCATTTTTATTTTTGTTTATGTTTTAAAATAATTAATTTAATAGTAAGCTTTTACTAATTTATATCAAAAAAATATCTTGACAAAACAAAAAACTAGCACTTAGGCTAGTTAAATCTGTTAAAATACTACTTTTAAATTATCTGATAGCTCTAAGCTCTCTTACAAGATTTGCAAGAATATCTGCATCTTCATCAGACAATCAAATTTCTTTAAAGTCACATACATCATTTCCAATTTGTTTATAATTTTCATAAGTTACTTTCTGTGCAACTCCATATTCTGTAATTCCACATTTTGCTTGAACATATTCAGATAATAACTCTGAAGGAGTTTTTACAAAGTTATTATAAGCAAATACTCATGATAATCCTGCTAGAACCATAATTGAAATCAAAGATATATATTTTTTCATAGTTTAATTTTTAAATTATAAATGTATTTTAAGTTTATAGAATTCCTTAGTTATTTTCAATTTATTTTACTATACAACTTTTACAATTCTATTGACTCTTAATAATTTTTTATCTTCTATTAAATATCTTACAAAATCTAATATAAATTTACTTTTTATGCTTTTTATCAACTTTTTCCTTTCTAAATCATCTAATTTGGAAAAAATTTTTTGATTCTGTAATAAAACCAAGTCATCAACTCATATTAGAGATAATTTGTTAAAAAATTTTTCTAGAAATTGTTCTTTATCTAGATTTGTAAGATTTATTCCCAAGATATTTATGATAAAATCATATACCAAGTTATTATTATCCAATAATAATAATGTTTCTATAACTCTTTGTGTTTCTTTATTTAATCTATCAAATCATTTTCAGCCATTTTCGTATATATTTTGCAAAACCTCTACTCATAAATATCAGATTAAACCTTTATTTACTTTAGTTAAATTTGGTATATATCTATTATCGAATAAATATTTTGTGTTAATTATACCTGTATAGTACCTAGAAATTTTGTTTATTATTCTATATTTAAAGAGTTTATAATTATTTAGTATTTCTGTTTTATTAAATTCAAATCAAATACCAAAGTATTGTAAAGCCATGTTTTTATTAATAAAAATTTTTTGACTATTAAGCAAAACAAAGTCTTCATCTGAAATTTCTTCTACATTATAATTTTCTTCTATGCTTTTAAGAATGTTTGTTTTGTATCATTTTAAGTTTATTATGTTGTATTTTCAATTATCAAAGGTACCAAATTTCCCTCACAAAATATACTTTTTAAAGTTTTCAAAATCTATAATATTTGGAGAACTATGTTTATTTATAAATAGTACATACAAGTTTACTTTATTCTTACTTTCCAAGTTAAAATCTGCAAATATAATTGACAAGTTTAAATCTAAGTCTTCATCATATAACAATAATTTACTTGCCTTTAATATATCTACATAAGTAACATTTTTTCAAAGAACAAAGCTATCTAAATATAAACTTACTACTTTATGATGAGTTATTATACTAACATTAAATACATCTATATTAGATAAAAATTTATATTCATATAAAAGCTTACTTTTTAATAGCTGCTTAATCTTTTTTATCTTATTTCCAGAATTTACATATAGATTTATATTATTTTTAGTTTTTTCTAGCCTTGCTAGATTATAATAATATTTGTATTCTTCTAACTTATTTTTATATTTGGTTTTTATATAAAAAATTAAAAATTTTAATAACCATTTTTGTTCTAGTAAAAGATTATCATTATTTAATACTTCTTTTATCTTACTTAGACTAATAACTTTATTCTCATTTTCGTCTTTTTTACCTGCATGAGAAATTAACCAGCTAGTTAAAGATAAAGTTCTTTCAACTTTTTCTAATTTTGTTTCATTCAATAAAACTTTATACTTAGTAAGAGAAGTATTACCGTAAACTTTCACTATAAAAAAATCTGGATATAAATTTTCTCAAATATCAGTATCTCTTAATAATCTAAATATATTAGACACAAAAGATTTAATGAAAAACCTACTAACAAAAAACTTATCTATTACTTTATGTTCTGTTCAAGATATAAAATCATTTATAAACTTATTAAAAATGCTTTTTACACTTTTATAATTTTTATTAAACGAAGATTCTTTCACAAATAAAGTAAATAATTTAATTTCATTTCCATCTTTTTCTCAAATAATTATCTCTATTTTTCAATCAGACTCTAAAAAATACTTTGATTTTTTATTATTAGCATAATGTAAATATAATTTATCAATTAAATTCTTAAAATAACTAATTCACTTGTCAGTAATCTTATAATAAGGAGGAGAAAAAACATCGTATGGATTATTTATAAATCTTATCATATCCGCCAATAATTTATTATTCACTCAATTATTATCTCAGCAAGTTTTAATTTCTATAAAAACTTTTATTATTTCCTCATATGAAATAACTTTGTATAGCAACTCATTTTGAATTTTATTCCAACTACTTTTAATTAATCTATTTAGTTCTACGGTTGAACTGTATTTTCAAGTATCCATAATGTTTATAAACCAAGCTAATAGATTAGCTAATCCTTTAGTATCCATTCATATCTTAACTTTTTTGAATATCTTATTCATAAAACTAATAAATGAAGAACAAAAATCGTCTTTTAACAAATTAATTAAGATATTTTTCATATATTTAAACCTACCAGTTTCATCTATTAGAATTAGATAAACAAATAGTAAATTAGTTATTATTTTTACAACAGTAGTATGCTTTTTTTCTTTGTCTTTGAAGTCATTATATAATTTCCAATAAGTTAAACCATCTACATTAGCAGGATAGATTAACTTTAGACATTTCTTGTTATTACTCCCCAAATTACTTGTCAGTTTAGTATATTCCATTTTATATTTTTCTATGTTTTCTGTTCTTAATCTCCAAATTTTAGCCAATCATAATCTATATGCATAGTAATTCTTTACTAAGCAAGGAATTATCTCATTATATCCCAAAATAATTGCTTTTTTACAAATATTTACATTTTGTGTATTCATGATTTTTAATATTAAGAAATAAAACTTCTAATTATATAAAGTTTATTCCAAAAAAACCAAGGAAAAAGTAATTAGTTTTTGGTCAAAAACCTACTTTCTAACCCTAAGAATATAATTCTTACCTATTATTATGATTTTTTTCTCTTGAAAAACTCAAAAACAAAAGTTTAATTCCTAAAAACTAGGCTTTACCTTTAAAAAAACAAAATGTGAAAAGTGACAGAAATATTACTAAAAGAATGCACTTATGTTACTATAGAAAATATTACCCAACCTGATAACGAAAAAGAATATATAATTTACGTTAGAAAATCTACTGACGAGCAATGAAAACAAATTCAGTCTATAGAAGACCAATTAAGATTATGTAAGGAGTATGCTGAGAAAAATAATATTAAAATACAAAAAAGAGATAATAGTTTTGAAACAGACTTAGAAAAACTTGACTGATTTACAGAAATAAATAGTAAAGACTTATTAGATTTTGCTAATAAATATTTTGTAATAATCGAAAAGAAAAGTGCAAAAACTGCTTATAAAAGACCTAAACGAAGAAAAATTATTGAATGAATTAAGCAATGAAAAATTAAATGAATTTTATCATATCATCCAGATAGGCAAGCTAGAAATTTATTAGAAGCAGGGGAACTTATTGATTTATTAGACAATAAGATGGTTAGTTTAAAATATACCTCCTTATATTTTGAAGATACAACAACAAACAAAATGATTTTATGAGTTTTATTTGTTTTAGCAAAACATTACTCTGATAAATTATCAGATGATGTAACAAGATGAATAATTTCACAATTAATAAAATGACAAAGAAAATGAGTACATAAATTCGGATATTATATAGATAAAAATGGTTTCTACAGACCTGACCCTTTATATTTCGAGATAGTTAAAGAAGCTTTTAATATGAGACTAAGATGAGAGCCGATAAAAAATATAAAGGAATATTTACTAAAACATAATTTAAAAAAGAGAAAAGAAACTCCTGAATGAAAAATGATTTATCTTAAAGATAGCTGATTTAAAGTAGATACTATTCTAAAAGATACTTTCTATTGCTGACTATACAAATATTCTGACAAAGAATGAAATAATTATTTTATTGATTTAAGAATAATACCGTGAATAGATTTTGAACGAATGATTTCTGAAGAACAATTTTATAAAATTAATCCAGAAAAAATGTATTGAAAAGATTCTAATAAAAAAGGAAACAATATATTTTCACATAAATTTTTTATAACAGAAGATAATATGAATTGCTCATCTTATTATACTAGTAAATGAACAAAATCTTGGGAAAAATATATTAATAAATGATGAAAATTAGGATTAGATGACTGGATAGATGAAATTAAAGTTCATTTTAGAATTCCTAAAAAAAGTAAAATATATAAATTAAGACAAGAGAAAGATAAAAAAAATGATTTTTCACTTAAAGAACTAGAAAACCACATTATATTGCCAGCATTAAGTTTATTAGACATAGATAAACTCTACAACTATATCGAAAAAATATACAAATCTGAGATTTTTAAACACATAATTAATGAAAAAAATAAAAAAATAGAAGCCCTTAGGTTAAATAAAAATAAATTTATACACAAAATAAAAGAACTAAGAGAAAGTTTAAATAATTCTAATTTGCCAGAAGAAGAAAAAAACAAAACCAATCAAAAAATAAAGCTATACCAGGAAAGTATTCACCTAATAGACAAAAATATAGTTGAAGAAGAAATTTTATGAGGCAAAAAACTACTAAGTTATGAAGATTTTTTAAATAATATGAAAAAATTATTATCAAATTATCCGAAATTAAAAGTCAAAAGTAAAAAACTAGTTTTAGAAAATATATTTGAAAAGCTTATAGTAACTGAAGAATGAATATGAATTTTTTGCAAAAAAAACTTTACTCCTTTCTTTAAAAACAAGATTCAAGACAATTTAATAATTTTTAAAGATATTCCAAAAAAACAAAATAAGAAAAAATAATTTATTTCTAACTTTCAATAAATGGAGTACATAATTTATGTAAGAAAATCTACTGATGAAACTTCAGAACATCAGAAACAATCTATACCAGACCAAATAGTAAAATGTATAGAATTTGCTAAAAATAATTGACTAATTATAGCTAGTAAACCAAATGATTTCTCAGGTTTTGAAACAGAAAAAGATATTAAATTAGAACACAATGAAAAAGACGAAATCAATAGAGAAATTTATAAAAAGTATTCAAATTTTTTTATTGTTAGAGAAAGAGAAAGTGCCAAAGAACCTTATAAAAGACCAAAATGGAGAAAAATTATTGAATGGATTAAGCAATGAAAAATTAAGTGAATTTTATCCTATTCTCCAGATAGACAAGCTAGGAATTTACTAGAAGCTGGTGAATTAATAGATTTAGTAGATAAATGATTAATAGACTTAAAGTATACAACTTTTCACTTTGAACCAAATGCATCTTGAAAAATGATGCTATGAATATGGTTTGTGTTTTCTAAACAATATTCTGACAAGTTATCTGAAGATATTACTAGATGAAATTTATCTAAATTAGGAAAAGGTTATGCCTTATGAAAATATAAATGGTGATATAAAATAAATGAAGAATGATTTCATGAACCTGACTGATATAATTTCATACTTTTAAAAAAAGCATTCCATCTTAAAATATATGAATGAAAAACAAATTCATACATTGTTAAATGGTTAAATAATGAATGATTTTATAGATTATGAAGAAAATGAAAAAAGTTTTACATTACTGAAAGAAGTATCCAAGATATTTTTAGAGATACATTCTATTATGGATTATTCAAACATAGTTGATTAAAAATTGATTTAACTAAAATTAATAAATTTTTTGTACCCATTATTTCTAAAGAAGAATTTATTATTTTACAAAGTACGATAACACCAAAAAAAGAAATTAATAAATCTGACTCTATTTATAAAAATATCAAACCTTTCTCAGATAACTTTGTTACAACAGAAGACTGATATACTTGCAGTTTTTACATAGCAAAATCTAAATATTGGAAGAAAAAGTTACAAACTAATAATTTAACTGATTTTAAAGAATTGCAAATTCCTTATAGCTATTATATATATTCTGTTTCAAAAAAGAGTAAAGTTAAAAACTTTATTAAACAAATTAAGGTTAGTGATATTATAGAAATTTTTACTGAATCTTTATTAAATTTTAACTTTCCAAAATATCTATTAAATAATTTAATAAAAGAATGAAAAACATACATAGATAGTGTAATTAAAAATAGAAATAAAAAAGAAAATTTAATTAAAAAAAACTTAAATGAGTTAAACAGTAAATTAAAAAAATTAGTACTTAATGCAGAAACATTAAATCTTTCAGCAATAGAGCAACAAATATTAGAAAAAGAAAAAAGAGAAACTATCAAAAAGATAATTTCTCTTAAATCAGAATTATGAAATAATGTAGGCAATAATAGAAACTACTTTAAAGAATATAGTATTTTTTTAAAC
>JAMOTX010000048.1 GCA_027062145.1 Candidatus Altimarinota bacterium
CTAATTTAATTTCAGATGATGATATATATTTAGCATTAGAAATGTATAATTGAGGACTAATTACTCATTTGAAAAAGTTTCCTAAAACGATAGAAGAATATGATACTATTTTAAAAGATTTATATTTGGAATATAAATTTGTGATAAAAAAATGTTGAAATGATATATCTTGTCTTAAAACTAAGTTAAGATTAGTGGAATCAAAGTATTTTAAAAAAGGATATTCTTTAGTATTTAATAAGGAATGAGAATTTAAAACTAATTATAATGAGTTGTTAGACAAAGTTGAATGGGTAATATTTCAGCAGTTTAAATATCCATGGAAAATTGTAGCTGCTAAGAAGTTTTTTTCTTTGATAGATAGATATATGTGACAATTCAATTATGTGTTGGTAAATAGAGAATATATTTTAAAAAATTTGTCTTTATATTTGCCTTGATGATATAAGATAAAATTTAAGTATAGTCCTTACGCTTTGCCAATAAATATTGTATACAATGGAGAAAAATTTGATGAATTGGTAGAAAAGTATTACAAGGAAGTTTCTGAGAGTTATAAAGTTAAATTTGTTAAAGATAGATATTATATAGTAAAGAAAGGAGATAATTTGTTTAATATATGGAAAAGGTTCGTAAAGCCTAAGGAAATTAGATTTAGGGATTTTCTCAGAATAAATCATTTGACAAAAAAAAGTAAAATTTATCCGGGACAAAAGATAATTATTCCAAAAACTGCTGTAGTAAAAGAAAAGCTTGTTAGTAAAAATTTGTTTAGAAAAAAACTAGAAAGAAAAATTATTTATAGTTTGTATAAATTGTGAGTTTTGAAAGAAGATGTGTTTATAATATATAAAAATTGAAGAGAGAAGATTGTTTATATGTATTTTGTTCCTAAAGTCAATATAGAGATAGCTTCAAAATCTACTAAAATTTGACAAAATTTTGTTGGTGATTAAAATAGTTAAGATGAAAAATAACAGAAAACAAACTAAGATGGTAGAAGATATATTAATTGTAAAGTTTGAAAAAGGAGAATGTTGTTGATGATTTAAATAATTTTAAACTTTCAAATATGGAGGTTTGTTGATTTGGAAAATTTTATATTTTAAAATAAAAATAAAAAATGGCAGAAAACAAAGAGAAAATAATACCGAGATTTTTAACTCCAGAACATATTAAGGAAAAGGATTTAGAAAAGTTATTAGAGGAGAATTTGTCTAATATAAATTTTGAAAAAGCTTGTTTACTTTATGTTGTTTTGGAAGATTGAAAAAATGATAAATTATCTGATCTGTGGAGTAAGACTGTAAATATTGATAAAGAGAAGCTTTTAAATCAAGCTAAAGAAAAAATAATTGAAGCAATAATTTTAAATTGAAAGGATTTAGAAGAGATTAAAAACTACTGATTAACTAAGGATGATATTAGTTCTTTAATTCAGGATTTAGAAAGTTGAAATATTGAACGGTCTAGAGAAGTTGCTAAAAAGATAATGAGAGAGGTATGAGATAAGAAAAAAACTATAGATGATTTGATAAACAATTTAGAAAAATTGTGATATTCTGAAAAAGAGGCAAAAGATATACTTCATAAAATGTATCTGAATAATACTTATTTTCCTAATACTCCTGGAGAAGTAGAGAAGTTGTGGAATAAATATAAAAGATTAATTTCTGAAAAAACCGCGGATTTATCACAAGAAACAATTCAAAGATTAGAGCAGATAAAAAATGAAGCTTATCAAAAGATAATGGAAAGTCAGATTTGAAGGGAGGTGATGGAAAATTTTGTAAAACCTCTTTATGAAAAAATTAGTTGAAAATGAAAAGATTGAATTACTAAAGCAAGAGAAGAATTTGAACAAATAACTTCAAAAATGATGGATACTATGAAACAAGTAAAAAATAGTCTAAATGATGAAGAACTTTTTGAAGCTTTTAAAACTTGATGAATTTTTAAAGCTATAAATGTTTGAATTGAAAAACTCTGAAGATTAGACAAAGGGCATAAGGAAGCATTGAAAATGATTTTAGATTTAGCTGCTATTGCTTGAGCTTTTTATTGAATATTTAAGTATTTTAAAAAGGTTTGATTCTGGAAATGATTAGGTATTTTAGTTTGATGAGAGTTTGTTTATAATTACATGACTGGTTGAAAGCATTCTCTTGTAGATCTTATAGGAGCAATATTTACTTGAGGATTAGATGAATCTTATTTGATCTCTACAGATGAGCAAGAAAAGGTAAAAGCTTCTTGAGTAAAGGTGATAGATCAAGTTTGATGAAAATCAGTTTTTGAAAAGGCGAAAGTAAATGTAGAAATTAAAAATAAAATAACAGATCCTTTATTTGTGGCATTACTTTTTGGAGATTTAACTGTTAATGATTTGAAGAAAAATTGAGTTATTGAGGGAAATAAAGTAAATCTAGATAAATTAAAAGAATTTTTAGAAAAAAAATCTAAAGAAGAACATAAACCAGAATATTGATTTGCTTACTCAATAGTAGATGCTATTTTGAAGTCTGATAATAAAGATAGAAAAGAAGAATTAAAAGAGTCTATAATATCTTGATTAGATATAATTTGATGATTTGAGAATTCAAATAAGAGTATTTCAGGACTTTATGAGAGTTATAGTGAAAGATTGACAGAAATAACTAAATTTGAAGAAAAGTTTTATGAATGATTAGATGATTTAAAAGATGAGTTGTGAACTAGTAAGGAAGATATTAAAAAGTTGATAGATAGGTTTAATAATAAATTGAAACCGATTTTAATTAGATATTTAAAATGAGAGATTAGTAAACAGGATTTAATTAAAGAAATTAAAAGAGTAGCTGAAGAGAAATTTAAAATAAAAACAAAAAAATGAGAAATGAAAGTAAGTTTGTTATCAATTGTAAATAGAGTTTTATGAGAAAATAGTGTTGATATTTCTTTTAAGAAAGAAGAGAAAGAGAAAAAAAGAGAGGAAAAGAAAATTTTGGAAAATCATCGAGAGAATATTTTTAAAACAAGAGAAAACAAATAAAATTTAGTTTCATTTAAATTTTAAAATAAAAAAATGGTTAGTATACAAACATTAGAAAAGGATTTTCAAAAGTTTGAAAAAGAAAAACAAGAAGTAATAAAATTTTCTAAGAGAAAACGACAAGAAGTATATCAACAAATAGAAAGAGATTATGTTGTGAATATTTTAAAACAGTTAAATTTAAATAAGTCTATTTATATTGATTTTATTAATAGTCGAAAATGAAATACCGGAGGTAATGTTGTTGATAAATTAATAGATATTTATAATTCTAATTCTGATGATATTTTGGTTAAAACTATTAAAAGTGCTTTGGAAGATAAATATTGAAATAAAGTTATAGAAAATTTACAAGAGCAAAAAGAATATTTAGAAAAAATAAAAAGGGCTATAGAAAAAATATTTGAAGTAATAAATAAATTGTCTAAAGGAGAGAAAGTAAATTTTGATAAGTTATTGTCAGAATCAAATAATAATTCTAATAATGGTAAATCTGATATAGTTTTTTACTTAGAAGATTTTAAAGGTGTTGATATTTCTAAACTAAAAGAATGAAAATTAGACTTATCTAATAAGGATATTTCCGAAAATAATATTTGGCTTAAAGAATTTTTGGATGTTGTTAATAGTTATTATAAGTTAAAAAGCGAAATAAAGAACTTAAAAGATAGTTTGCCTGTTATTAAATCTTATAAAGAATTTCTTAATCTTATTTGAGGACAAATAAAAAGTATTGATATAACAAATGTTGATGAACTTTTAGCTATTGCAGCTTATCTTTCTTATGTACAGACAGAAAAAATTAAAGAAATAGTTAGTTTATTAAATCAATTTAAAAATAAAAGTAACAAAGAGATTATAGAACAAGTTGATAAGATTTTTTCTGAAAATGATAAAGAAAAAATAAAACTTTTATGATTGATAAATTTTAATTGAATTATATCAAAATTTAATACTCCTGATTGGTTCAAAACTTTAGCAGAAGAATATTATAAACAACTATTATATTATATTTGAGGAGAGGGACGGCTTAAAGCTTTTAATATGTGATTAATTAGTTGACCTGTTTATTTGTCGTTGACTCAACCTCATCAAGAGACATATTCTTTTGTAGATCAACAGACTTTGATGAAAATAGATTTTGATAAAATAAAAAAAATTGATGAAAAGAATAAAGAATATTATAGAGTTTTGAATAAGATATGAGAATTGGAAGAAGGCGCTGTTGTTAAATTTGATAAAAATGATAAACAAGTTTTGGAAAGTATGTTGATCTCTGAAGAATGAGATAAATTTTTTGAAAGATTAAGTATGATAGTAGGAGTTAAAAATGCTATACAATTGAGAGTTAAGATTTCTGCTTTGTTAAATATTTTAGAATCAAAAAATAGTAAGAAAATTAATTGGAATGAGGTAAAGGAGATCTATGAAAGAAAACTTGCAATATTAAATGTATTAAAATTGCTAGAGATTATTAATGATGTTTGGTTTTGATGAAATGAAGAAAATAGGCAAAATATTGAAAAAGTTAAGGAAGAAGTTATTAGAAATGTTAAAATAGTTAAATTTGGTGATGTCTATTCAAGATTTATAAAAAGTAAATTAACTCCGATATGATGTTCACCTGATATGTGATTGATCGATACTTTAATTGATATTTTGAGAGAATATGCTGTATTTAAAGATCTTTATTGAATAACTGATTTAAATGTATGAAATGATATTGATGAAGCAATTGAAAAATATCCTGATTATTTTATTTGAGATAATTTTCTTGAATTGTATGCCTTTGTCTTAAAAAAATTATCTAAATGAGAAGGTATTGACGTTCCATTTACAGATTGGCATATTTGAGGGGTTAGTATGTGAGAAGCAAAACAGAGGCTTTTAAGATGATGATATATTACAGCATATTTAGAAGCTAGAAGTTCACAGGAAAATGATTTTTCAAGTAAAAAAGATTTTTCAAAGCTCGTTTTAGAAAATAATAGTTTAAAAGAAGATACAAAAGTTTTAATAAAGTTAGAAGGTAATGAAAATAATTTTTTTGAAGATTTGAGAAAAAAGTTAAATGATCAGTTTGCTAATAAATGAGTTATAGAAAGATTAAAGATGTTTGAGTTAGATCAAATTTATTGTAAAGAGAGTTCTGAAAATTGATGTAAAATAGATGTAGATAAACTGTTAAATAGTTTTATGAAATTATATTTATATGTTAAATATTATATTCAAGTTGCTAGTAAAGATAAAGATAATAAATATTATCTTCCTTCTTATTATTGGGATAGTTTGGTAAGATATATGTATATTTTAACTTGAGATACTACTGCACTTTTTACTCTTTTAGATATATCAAAATTAGGTGTTTCTTGAGATGCGGCAGAAAAAGTTAAAAACTGGATAAATAATAATATGTCTTTAAAAGTTGAAGATATATTTAAAAATCTAATTAAGAATAATAGAATTACTCAAGTTAAAACACATATTCTATGAGATATAGATAAAAATTTAACTCCTTGACAGATAGGAAGACTAAGAAGAAAATTTGGTGATAATTGGAAAGATACTCTTTTTGAAAGAGCTTTAAGAGAATCTATATTGATTGGTCTATCCAATTGATTATATACTTTATCTTTATTAAAAGGTGCTGGTACTTATGATAAGGCTTTAGTAAATGTTATATTAGAATATAATTTTAAAGATAAAATTGTTGATTTTGTTTCTCAAATTTTGCCAGATATAGCTTCGATGATAGCTATTAGTGTAGTAACAGAATGATTAGCAGCTCCTGCTGTAGTAGGTAGATGATTGGTAGCTTTAGGAGAATTGACAGGAATAGGAAGAATAACTGAAGCTGGTTTAACTTATGCTTATAGAACTTATGAAGCTTCAAGATTTCTTAGATGGTTAGTAGAAGTTGGTAAATTAACTACAGAATCTGGACTTTATAGTGCAGTTACTTGAACAAGTTTTTGGCATAATTTATGATTCTTTGGAACTTGAAAATTGTTTAATAGTGTAGTAGGTAAAATGTGATGAAAGGTTCTAACTGAATGAGCTACAGGTGGAAGTGTAAAGGATACTTTAAAAATTTTAACAGCTTCTGGTGCCTCTTGAGTTATATTTTTAGAATGATGGAATTGGTTAACAACAGGAGAGATAGATTTAAAAAATATTCCTTATGATATAGCATTTATCTGGTGATATATGTTGGCACATAAAGCAGTGTGAGAGCCTGCTTGAAGATGGATAAATAATACTTTTGAGTGAAGACTTTTAAAACCTTATATTGAAAAATACTATTTAGATGGTGCTAAATTTGAAGGATTATATAATGATCCTTCAACTTGAAGAAAAATTATTGTTTGAATGAAAGATGGAAAGATTGTTTTAAATAATGTTGATGTAAAGAGAGCTAATTTATTGAAGGAGAGAGAGAAATTAGAAGAAAAGTTAAATGTTATAAGAAAGCAAATTGAAAAATACTGAGTTAATCAACCTGAACAATTGATAAGTAGAGATGTTTATGAAAATTTTGAAAATCAAGATATTAAACAATTTATTAGAAGATTAAAATTTAATAAACAGATCGAAATCGGAAATTATAATTTTTTTGATAAATTGTTTAATAAAATACAATTACCTAAGGATAGATTATCTAAAAAGCAATATAATAAGTTATTACCTTGAGAAATAAAATTTAAATTTCAACAAGTAAAAGGTGAAATAGATGATTTAAGAAAAGTAATAAATGAAAATTGATGAATGAAGGATTTACCTAGTGAAACAGTTAAAAAATTGAAATCATTGGAAAAAGAGATTGATAGTTTAAATAAAAAATTGAAAGAGTTATCTAATTTGTCTGATTTGAGTAAAGAAATAAATAGAGATGATGTTAATGTGGTTTATTCTGTTA
>JAMOTX010000049.1 GCA_027062145.1 Candidatus Altimarinota bacterium
CCCTATATGGACTTTTGATTTATAGTGTGTTTTCCTAGTAAAACTCAAATTTGGTTCTTTCTAATATTCTGTTTATTTTAATGAACTTTTTTGTTTGCTTTTTTCAAAGTAGAAGAATTGTATTAATAAAAAGTTATTTGTCAAAACTTTTTTCAAATTTTTACATTTTAATATTTTATCGTATAACTAATCTCCTGTTATCAATTCAGCGAAACAGAGTTTATACATTATATATTATAAGTCAAAACTTTTTTATATATTCTTTTATCTTTAATAATGGTGGGCCTGGTTGGAATTGAACCAACGACCAATTGGTTATGAGCCAACTGCTCTAACCCCTGAGCTACAGGCCCTTAGTGGCGGAAAGAGAGAGATTTGAACTCTCGGAACCCGTGAAGGTTCACACCCTTAGCAGGGGTGCGCAATAAGCCACTCTGCCACCTTTCCGTACATATTTTAAGCTAAAAAAAAATGGAGGAAGAACAGGGATTCGAACCCTGGGTATCGTGAGATACAACGGTTTTCAAGACCGTCGCTTTCGACCACTCAGCCATTCTTCCAACAAGTATTTTAATAATGGCTCCCTCGACTGGATTCGAACCAGTGACCAAATGGTTAACAGCCATCTACTCTACCGCTGAGCTACGAAGGAATATATAATTAATTTAGCGAGACAGATATTATAGTTTTTTTATTAATTGTCAAAGTTTTTTTATAGTTTTTTTCATAGTTTTTTATTCTCTTAATAGAAATACTTATTTAAAGCCATTTAATAAAAAATAAAAAATAGTTTTTTATTAAAACTATTTTTTTATTAATACATTGTTCTTAATTATATATCAAGATTTTGTACATCTTTAGCTCTTGATTGAATAAATCTTCTTCTTGGTGGAACATCAGGTCACATAAGAATTTTAAATATTTCATCAGCTTGTTGTGCATCATTAACAGTAACTTTGTACATTTTTCTTCCATCAGGATCCATTGTTGTTTCCCAAAGTTGTTCAGGGTTCATTTCTCACAAACCTTTATATCTTTGAATGTTTTCTCAAGTTATATCGTATTCAGTAATAAGTTTTTCTTTTTGCTCTTCATCATACACATACCAAGATTTTTTACCTTTAGTAAGTTTATATAGTGGTGGTTGAGCAATATAAAGATAACCTAAATCAACTACCTCTTTTAAATACCTAAAAAAGAAAGTTAAAAGAAGAGTTCTTATATGAGCACCATCAACATCTGCATCGGTCATTATAATTATTCTATGATATCTAAGCTTAGAAATATCAAATGTTTCTCAAATAGAAGTCCCTAAAGCAATAATCATATTTTTAATTTCTTGATTTCAGAAAATTTTATCTATTCTTGCTTGTTCTGTATTAAGTATTTTACCTTTTAATGGTAATATAGCTTGATGCTCTCTATCTCTACCTTGTTTTGCTGAACCTCAGGCTGAATCTCATTCGACTATATATAGTTCTGATTTAATTGGATCTCTAGAAGAACAATCTGCTAACTTACCAGGAAGAGTCATTCATTCTAAAGCACCTTTTCTAATAACAGTATCTCTTGCAGCTCTTGCAGCTAATCTAGCTTTTGCAGCTAAAAATACTTTTTCAATAACTTTTTTAGCAGTAACTGGATCTTCTTCTAAAAATTCCATAAATTTTTCAGCAAACACTGAATCAACAGCTCATTTTGCTTCTGGAGAACCAAGCTTCCCTTTAGTTTGTCATTCAAATTGTGGGTCAACTATTTTAATAGAAATTACACAAGTAAGACCTTCTATAACATCATCATTAGTTAAATTTTGATCTTTTTCTTTTAAAATTTGCTTAGCTCTTGCGTATTTATTAATAGTTCTAGTTAGAGCCATTCTAAATCATGTCATATGAGAACCTCCTTCAGGTGTGTGAATATTATTTACAAATGAAATTATATTATTTGAAAATTCTCTATTATATTGCATAGATATTTCTACCAAAACATCTTTTGCTTCTTTTTCTACATAAAACACATCTCATATAGTAGATTCTTTTTTATTTAAAAAATTTACATATGACTTAACTCCTCATTCAAAATAATATTTATAATTTTCACCATTTCTTTCATCATCAAGATAAAGAGTAATACCTTTTGTAAGATATGCTTGCTGTCTTAATCTATTTTTAATGGTTTTATAATCAAAGGTTGTAGTTATTTTAAAAATACTATCATCTGGATAAAATTTAATAATTGTACCCGTTTTTTTAGTTTTTCAAACAACTTCAACATCTCATTCTACCTGTCAAAGACCAAATGATTGATAATAAATTTTACCCTCTCTATGCACCCAAGCTTCTAGTTTAGTAGAAAGTGCATTTACTACAGATGCTCAAACACCATGCAATCAACCTGACACTTTGTATCAACCTCAACCAAATTTTCAACCAGCATGTAATACTGTAAGAATTGTTTCAAGAGTTGATTTACCTGTTTTTGCATGTTTTTCTACTGGTATTCACCTACCATTATCTTCAACTAAACAAGAACCATCAGCACCAAGTGTTATCTTAATAGTATCACAATGACCAGCCATTGCTTCATCTATAGAATTATCTACTATTTCCCAAACAAGATGATGCAAACCTCTTTCATCAGTAGAACCAATATACATTCATGGTCTTTTTCTAACTGGTTCTAAACCTTCTAGTACTTGTATACTATCAGCTCAATAACTTTCTGTTGTTGTTATATTTGTCATTTTAGTTTTAATTTAATTAAATTAATATATATATTTTAATAATCTATTTATGAAAATCAAGTTTTAGCTATTTACAGACAAAAGATTTTATTTAATCGCTTAAATCTAAAATTTTAATATAAAAAACACTATTTTTTGAAAAATAGTGTTTTTTAATTTTTAATTTATATACATAACTTTAATATAAATCGCTTAAATCTAAAATTTAAATTACTCTCCTTTTCAAGCAGCTTCTAATTTAGCTTGTTGATCAGCAACTGCACAAGCATCTATAATAGGTCAAAGTTTACCTGTCATTATTTGTGGTATACCTGAAAAGTTTTGTCCTATTCTATGATCTGTAACTCTGTCTTGTGGAAAATTATATGTTCTAATTTTTTCAGATCTATCTCATGAACCTACTTGTGAAAGTCTTGCAGCTCATAATTCTTTAGCTCTTTTTTCTTCTTCTAATATATTTAATTTTGCTCTCATTATAGCAAATGCCTTAGCTCTATTTTTATGTTGAGATCTACCATCTGAACAAAATACAATTATACCAGTAGGTAAATGTTTTAAATGAACAGCAGAATCTGCTTTATTTGCATGTTGTCATCCTGGACCTCATGATCTACAAAATTTCATTTCTATATCATCTAAATCTATTTCTACTTCTGATTCATCTGTTTCAGGCATTATTGCAACAGTAATTGCTGAAGTATGAACTCTACCTTTATTTTCTGTTTCTGGTATCCTTTGAACTCTGTGTACTCATGATTCATATTTAAATCTTGAATAAGCTCATTCTCATTTAACCTCAAAAACCATTTCTTTAACTCAACCTGCTTCAGAAATATTTTCTTCAGCTATTTCAACTTTATATCATTCTCATTCTGCAAATATAACATATGCTCTTGCTAATTCTCCTGCAAAAAGTGCAGCTTCATCTCAACCAGCTCAAGCTCTAACCTCAACCATGATATTTTTATCATCATTTGGGTCTTTTGGTAAAAGTTCTACTTTAAGTGTTTCTTCCATTTCTGGAATTTTCATTTCTATTTCTTTTATTTCTTCTTTAAGCATTTCTCTCATTTCCTCATCTTTTTCAACAGATAACATTTCTTTATTGTCTATTAATGCTTCATTTGATGCTTTATAAATTTTATAAAGCTCAACAGCTCATTGCATTCATTTTTTTCTACTTGATACCTCCTTTACTTTTTTTTGATCTTTAAAAATTTCAGGATCAGATAATTGTTTTTCTAGTCCTTCATATTCTTTTACTAAACTGTCTAAGTTAAATTTCATATACCTATATGATTATATTTTTTAAATTTTGCTTATATTAGTTAAAAAAGTAAAAATAGCAAAATAAAACTTAGTAACTATTAGTATTTAACACTTAAATTAAACTATAGTATAATATAATTATAAATAATTTATAATTATATAATATGACTATTGAAAATATAAATACTAATGAACAAAGTAAAGAATCAAAAAATACTTATGCAAAAGCAGTTATACAAGAAGTAGATGATATTGTATCTGAAACTTATAATATAATAAATGACAAAAAAAATTAGCACTTAATTATACAGACAAGATAAATACATTAGTTGATTTACAATGAAAAGTAAAAAAAAACTATTATTAGATTAGGGTGACATGATATTTCAGATACGCCTAATGATTATCCTTGAGCACCTCTTGCAATCATATTAGTACTAATGTATGATTTTATGAAATGATTATCTAATGATAACTTGTCAAAATTAAGCTATAGAGTAACTACAATAGAACAATTAATAAAAATTTTAAAAGAAAAAGAAGACTTATTAATTTAGTCTTCTTTTTTTTCTTATAAATTATACTTTAATCTATCTAATGCAATTTCTCTTCAAGCCACTACAACTTTTGGATTAAGTGCTTTACTTTCTTCTTCTCATTCTTCAGTTTCAAAGAAAAATGAATTATCCATTCCCTCTTTTTCCAATTGAATTTTAAGTTCTGGTTCTATGATTCTCATTACACCTAATTTATCTAGTACATCATATACTCTTAACAAAGCTTCTCAATTTTCAAAATCAGTCATTCTAACAATTTGTTCAAGCCTAATACCTTTAGCTTCAAATTTAAAATCTCAAAGATACTTAACTTCAACAGCCTTTGGATTAACATTATCTTTTAAATCATAAACTTTGATTTCTTTAATTTCATCCTTATTTAACTCAGAAGCATCAATTACATCTTTAGCATAATTATCTATAAGATAATCAGTTAATTCTGGAATACCTTCTCCCGTTGCAGCGGATATAACAAAAACTTCTTTATCAAATTTAGATTTAAATTCTGAAACAATAAAATCTTTCATTTCATCATCTAATAAATCAGCTTTTGAAAACACTACAAGTTCTTCTTTATTAGCAAGATCAGGTGAAAATAATTCAAGCTCTTTTCTAATATCAATATAATCATCGAAAACCTGATCCATTCTATACATATCAAGTAAGTGTAATAATACACCAGTTCTTTCAATATGTTTTAAAAATTCTACTCATAAACCTTTTCCTTCAGATGCTCCTGGAATAAGTCCTGGTACATCTTCAAGAACTAATGATTTACCTTTATGATCTAATACTCATAAATTTGGAGTAAGAGTAGTAAATGGATAGTCACCTATTTTTGCTTTAACATTTGTTATATTTGAAATAAGTGTTGATTTTCATGCAGATGGAACACCTATAATACCTATATCAGCTACAAGTTTTAATTCAAGATTTAAATCTACTTCTGTAGCAACATCTCCAAGTTCAGCAAATGCTGGTGCTTGCCTAGTAGATGAACAAAAGTGAGAATTTCAAAAACCTCATTTACCTCATTTAGCAACAAGTAATTTTACATTATTTTCTGATAAATCTGCAATTAATTCTCCAGAATTAGCATCTTTAACAATAGTTCAAACTGGTACTTTTAAAACAAGATGTTCAGCGTTTGCTCAATTACAATCTTGTGTTCAACCTCCTACTCATGTATCTGCAGTAAGTACTTTTTTATGTCTATATTCTGAAAGAGTATTAAGGTTTTCATCCGTCAATAAATATACATCTCAACCATTTCATGCATTACCTCCCCGTGGTCCTCATTTTGGAATATATTTTTCTCTTCTCCATGAAACTAATCCATCTCAACCTCTTCAAGAAATTACTTTAATTTTTACCTCATCTATAAACATCTATGTTTGTATATTATTTTTAAATTTTGTATATTATATATAAAAATGAAAAAAAGCAACTATGGTTTTTAGTTGCTTTCTACCAATCTTTCTTATTACTTTCTCAATTTAATAAATTATTATTAAAAAATGGATCATTGAAAAAATCAGAAAATGGATCATTTGAAGTATTTTCTTTATAAACCTTATTAAAACTATCAGCATTATTTTTTTGTTCTTCTTTTAATGCTTCTTCATATTGTTTTAATGCTTTTTCTTGCTGAGATGTTAAATCATTAGATTCTTCTTGTTTTTTTCATCATTCTCATTCTTTATTTTCTCAAGTACTTCATTCTTTGTTTTCTTCTCAAGATTTTTCTCAATTAGATCAATCTTGTTTTTCAGTACTTTCTTTAGATTTTCAATCTTTATTATCAGACTCATTTCATGAATCTCATTTAGAATCCTTTTTTGATTCTCACTCTTTTGAATCATTTCAAGATTTTGAATCTTGTTCTTTTTCACTTTCTCAAGTATTAGCTTTATCTGACTCCTTTTTGTTATCTCATTTTTTTTCTTGATTTTTATCATTATTTTCTTTATCCTCTTGCTTCTTTTTTTCTTGCTTTATTTTATTTAAAACAAACTCTAAATTTTTCTTTGTTTGTTCATCATATTTTATATTTAAAGCATTACTATAATATTTCACTGATTCTTCCCAAGTATTTATTTTTTTTGTATTATCTTTTTCTAATTCTCATATTCTATAAAAAGAATTAGCTATATTGTGATTTATATCAAAGTTTATTTTACTTTTCTCTTCTCATAATATACTCATATATTCTTTAATTGCTTCTTCATATTTTTTATCTTTATAAAGAGAATTAGCTATATTATAATATCACTCCTTATTTCATGGTTTTTTAAAATATTCTATGCTTTTAGAATATTCTTTTTTATTATATAATTCTTTTCATGAATAATTATTATAAAAAGCATTT
>JAMOTX010000050.1 GCA_027062145.1 Candidatus Altimarinota bacterium
TTATATAGTAGGTATATTTACATATCACTTGTAATTCATAAACTCTTTTCTAACCTCTTTCATTAGAGAATACCATAAAAAATATTAATTAAAAAAAGCTAGAAGAAAATTATTTTCTTCTAGCTTTTTTTGTTTTATATTTAGCTATATTATCAGTATGTCAGTTTAGTTTTATATAATCTAAAACTCTTCATAAATAGTTTGCAATATCAGAGTGTCATTTTACTCATCTGAAATATATATTTGAATGTTCATCAGTTCACTGAATCATTATATTTCAGTATCAAAATATTGAATCATAAAAATTTCTTCTAGTTGTTGTTGCTTTAACGTCAGTTAGCTTTAATTCCTTTCTATGTTGTGTAAATATACCACTTCTAACAAGTTTTAATACTCTTCTTGTAGTTATTATTATCCATGTATTAGAATATTGTCTTTTAAGATATATAAATAGTATTAATAGAGTAAAAATTGATATTATAGTAGATACTATATATGAATCTAAAAAATATTTTATACTAATAAATAATATAGCACTCAATATAATGTATACTATAAAAAGATGAGATTTTCTTATTAAAAAATGAATTATATTTTCATGTTGTTTTAATAATAATTTTTCATCAGAATATTGTCATTCAAATTGTTTTTTATCTTTCATATTTATTTTTAAGTTCTTCTAAATTTATTTCAAAAATTACAGGTCTTCAGTGAGGACATGTTGCTGAATAATCTATGACAGAATCATTTAATAATTTATTCATTTCAAATAAACTTAATTTATGTCAAAATTTTATAGCTGATCTACAAGCCGTGTAAGCAAATATTTTATTTTTTATTTCTTCTAAAGTAGTTGATTTAGAAAAATTTCAGCTAGATATATCTTCTATAATTCATAGAAAAATATTTCATATATTATCCTTTTTGATAAAATCAGGGATTCAATTAATAATAATATTATTTCAAGGCATGATTTCAAAATCAAAACCGATGTCTAAAAAGCTTGTATTATTATTATTTAATATATCTGATTCTTTAGGGGTTAATGATATATTTTCAGCTATTAATAATCATTGAATATTATGTACATAATCATTGTTTATTAATTTTTCATATATTATTCTTTCTGCTAATGCATGTTGATCTAAAAATTTAATTCACTCTTGAGTTTCTACTATTATGTACGAATTATGTGATTGTCATATTATTTTTCATAATGGTGTATCATGTAAATCAGTAGATTTTTCTAATTCATTATTTTCCTCATATGTAGATCAATTATCTAACATTGATTTAGAGGAATCTAATGTATTATTTATTTGAGTTTGATTTATATTTGGAGCTTTATCTGTATATGGAGAGTATGCTTTAAATTTAGTTCACGAACCAGTATATCAATTTTTATGTACTGGTGCTGGAATATTTTCTCTTAAATTTTTAATACTATAATTATTATTTAAATTATCAGATAATTTAGGAGTAGTAATAAGAGTAACTTTATTTAAGGAATCTTGAATAGAATGATAAATTGCTCTAAATATGTTTTGTTCAGATGCAAACCTTACTTCTAGTTTTCTTGGATGAACATTTACATCTACTTGAGTTGGATCCACATTTAGGTTTAAAACATAACCAGGATTCATAGAATGAGGGATAAATCTATTGTAAGCATCGTTAATTGCTTTCATAATAAGAGGGGATTTAATAACCCTTTTATTTACAAATAAACATTGTCTATTTTTACTAGGAAAACTGATTTTAGGATCAGAAATATATCAGTTTATATCTATTCAATTCATCTCAAAATTGATTTCTAATAAATTTTCTGAAAAATCTGATCAATATATATTATAAATTCTTGTTTTTAAATTTTCACCTTTTGAATATTTAAATATTTTTTTTGAATCGGATATAAATTCAAACCCTATATTTGGATATGATAATGCAATTTGTTGTAAAAATACAAATATATGATTATATTCTGTCCTTGCTTTTTTTAAGTAATTTAATCTTGCAGGTGTATTATAAAATAGATTTTCAACTATTATCTTAGTTCATGTTTCACATGCAAAAGTCTCAATATCTTGAGAAATTCATCATAGTATTTCTAATTTATTTCAATAATCTTCGTTCATATTTTTAGATATTATTTCCATATCAGAAACTGATGAAATAGCAGAAATAGCCTCTCATCTAAATCAAAACGTCATTATATTATATAAATCTTCTAAGTTTTTTATCTTACTTGTAGAGTATTTTTCTATTACAAGAGGTAAATCTTCTTTTTCAATTCATTCACCATTATCAGATATAATGATTTTATCTATTCATCAATTTTCTATTTCTACTGATATAGAATCAGCTCACGCATCAATACTATTTTCTATTAGTTCTTTTACTATTGAAATAGGTCTTTCTACTACTTCTCAGGCTGCAATTTGATTTGCTAAATTTTTATCTAATTTAATTATTTTAGACATTAGGAGTTTTTATAAATTATTTATAAAATTTTAGCTATTATGTTAAAAAAGTAAATAAAAAAGATTAATTGAAATTTCAATTAATCTTTTTTATTTAAAGTTTCTGATACTTTTGATTTAATCATTTCAGGAATGTTTGCATATGCCTGAATTATACTTTTAACTTTGTTATACATTTCTACTACTTCCATTATTGGTCATAATATTTTTAGTACTCTTATTAGTACAACTATTAATAATGTTCAAATTATAGAAGAGAATACTATTAATACTAAGTATAATATTTCAATTATTGTTAATGTAACCATAATTTTTGTTTAATTTTTAAGCGTCGTCTATTAATTTATTTATATCTAAATCGAAAGATTTTACAAGTTTTAATATATTTTCAGTACCTTCAATATTTTTATAAACTTTTTCTTCTTGAAAAACTACCATACAAGGTAATTTTTTTTCATCTATATTATAATCTTTTAATTTGATATTTTCGATTTTCGATTTAGCTAATTTAACAGATATATTTTGAGTAAAAGCTTTTGTAGCCATTACAGGTAAAATATACAAAGCTTTTATAAAAAAATCTGATCATTCTTCCGCAAAAATAATTATAGATTTATGCTTATATTCTTTTTCTATTCAAGTTTCTTTATTTTTAAACTTTGTAGTAGCTGATTTTTTAATGATAACTTCTAATTCTTCTTTTTTATCTATAGTGAGACCAGAATTAGTTAATTTTCAAGCACTATACTCTATAGCTTTCTGAGTTTGTTCAGAGGCTTTTTCTTTTAATTTAAGAGCTTTTTCTTTTAGTTCTTTAAAATCCATTTTAATTAATTAATTAATATATATTTATATTTTACTATATATTATATTTTTTTGCAAAAAAGATTTGCATTTTGTTACATTATTCATATGATATGGCCAATTCCAAAAAAGGAAATTTATTTTTAAAACAAATTATTATGTCAAATTCTGCAATAATAAAAATTGTACAAGAAGGGTTTTTACAAGAAGGTAGAGAACAAATTAAAACTGGTATGGAAGTTGAGGTTCACCAAATTATTAAAGAAGGTTCTAAAGAAAGAATTCAAAAATTTAAAGGTTTAGTAATTAAAACAGCTGGTAAATCTGCTTTAGAAAATACTATGACTGTTAGAAGAAAAATTGGTGCCTTTGGTGTTGAAAAAGTATTTGCTATACATTCTCCAACTATTAAACAAATTGATATTATTAGACAATTTAAAGTTAGAAGAAAATCTATTAAATTTATTAGAGATCTTACTGGTAAAGCTGCTAGACTTAAAGAAGTTAAAAAAGCAAAATAATTGATTTTAAAAAACCTCCGATTTAGGAGGTTTTTTCTTTTCAAAAAGTATTTTTTGAATATAATCTTTAGCAATTAATTAACAAATAATATAAATATGAATTTTAAAGATTTAAGTTTAGAAGAAATAATAAATAAATTGAACTCTAAAGAGGTAACAAAAGAGGAAGTTTTTGATTATTTTCAAAGTAGAATTGAAAAATATGATGATAAAATCAAATCATATAATTTTATAAATAAAAAAGGATTAAATTCTATAGATTGAAAATTAGCTTGAGTACCAATTGCTGTAAAAGATATTTTTTGTGAAAAATGAGTAGTTACTACTTGTGCGTCAAATATGTTAAAAGATTTTGTACCACCTTATGATTCTGCTGTTATTGAAAATTTAAAAGATGCTTGAATGAGTAGTCTTTGAAAAGTAAATATGGATGAATTTGCAATGGGTTCTACAAGTGAATCTTCGGTTATTCATACTACAACAAATCCATGGGGAACTGATAGAATTCCAGGTGGTTCAAGCTGAGGTTCAGCTGCTTGTGTTGCAGCTTGATTAGCTCCTGCAGCACTTTGAACTGATACTGGGTGAAGTATTAGACAGCCTGCATCTATGTGTGGTATAGTTTGATTTAAACCAAGTTATGGTAGAAATAGTAGATATTGAACTATGGCTATGGCTTCAAGTTTAGATTGTCCATGAACACTTACAAAAACTGTAAAAGATTCAGCAATTTTATATAATATTATGAATGGTTATGATGAAAGAGAAAGTACTTCGTTACCAGGAAAAGATATTATTGATGATAAAATTTGGGAAACAAAAAATTTAAAATGAATGAAAATAGGTATTCCAAAAGAATATTTTGAAGAATGATTAGATAAATGAGTAAAAGCTAGAATTGATGAAGCAGTTGAAAAAATGAAAGAATTATGAGCTGAAATAAAAGAGGTATCTCTTCCTATGACAAAATATGCAATTGCTACTTATTATATAATTATGCCTGCAGAAGTATCTACTAATCTTTCTAGATATGATGGTATAAGGTTTGGTCATAATTCTGATAAATCATATGAAAGTACAGATGAATTATTTATGAACAATAGAGAAGAATGATTTGGTGATGAAGCTAAAAGAAGAATAGTTTTATGAAGTTATGTATTATCTGCTTGATATTATGATGCTTATTTTAAAAAAGCTACTCAAGTAAGAACTCTTATTATAGAAGATTTTAATAAAGTTTTTGAAGAAGTAGATGCTATTATTTCTCCTGTTGCACCAACTGTTGCTTGGAAAACATGAGAAAAAATAAATGATCCAGTTAAAATGTATTTATCTGATGCATATACTATTCCTGCTTCTTTAGCTTGATTGCCATGAATATCAGTTCCATGTGGTTTCGCTGAGAGTGATGATGAAAATAAAGAATTACTACCAGTTTGATTACAAATATTAACTAGTAGATTAGAAGAACAAAAACTATTTGAAATAGCTAATGTTTATGAACAAGCTACTAAATTTTGAATTAAATGTCCAAAATGATTTGAAGATTAAGCTTCAATTTGACAAAATAATTACTAATATGTTAAAATATTAGTAATTATTTTTTTATAAATAAAATTATGCCACTTATTGAATGAATTGCTGAACCACAAATGTGAGATAAGGAAAAAATAGATCAAGATAATTTAGACTATTCTAAACCTCTTAATAAACCATTAGATGAAACAAAAGATGAATTAAAATCATTATTTTGAGATTTTTCAAAAGAAAAAAAAGATCCTCTTTCTGATATGAATGAAAAACAAGTTTCTGAAGATGAATTAGATTCTTTATTAAATCTGGATGAAGAATCTATTATTGATAAAAATCATGTAAATATAGATGATTTTTCAGATACGCCTACTGAAGAAGATTATATGAATAATCAAAAACAATTAGAAATAAAAACTTCAAAAGAATTTCCTCTAGTTAAAACTTTCTTGAGTGAAAGAAATATAAATGAGGATTCTTTATCTTTAAATAAAGATTGAAAAATTGATGTAAATGCTATTGAATGACTAGGTTATGAAGATAAAGAAATGTTGACATGATTATTAGTAAATATCGAGTGAGATAATAGAGATCAAAACAGAATAGATTTTTCTACAAATATTAAAAATATTCAAGAATTTAGTGAATATGATTTAACATTTTGAGATCAATGATTTGATAATGGTGTTTTAAATAGGATTTGAGGAAATTATATTGATATTCCTGATGCATCATGAAAAATAGATGTAACAAAAAATATTTCTACTTCAATTGAAATTACTAAAAATGAAATTTTAAAAGAGGCTAAAAATGTTAAACCTGATTCTCAAACTTATAAGACAGCAATTGCTAATATTGAATCATGAAATTTACAAAAACAATTAGAATGAATAAATAGCTTATATTATTTAGCATTTTCATCTGAAGGTAAACTATGAGCTAAAGAGTCTTTAAGTATTCATAAAAATAAAAGAAAAAAAGAATTAATAAATGATGCTAATGTATTAGAAGATAAAATTCAAATTGCTTTAAATAATAATGATCAAAAAGAATTAAAAAAATTAGATATTCAAAAAGATGTTATTATTTTCGAAGTAGAAGAATTAGTAAAATGAGATATTTTTGAATCAGGTGAATTAGATAAAATGGAGGAAAATTTAGAAAAAGAAAAACAAGATTAGTCTTGTTTTTCTTTTTTATTGAACCATAAAATAATAAATATTAATATTATAAAATATAAAATTTCATAATGAGTTTTATATATTCATGGATTCAATTTAATCAAAGCCCAATTTAAATTTCAAAAGAAATGTACAACTAATATATCCCATTTTAGGAAAATCCGTGTTATATAACCTATAATAATTCATCATAATGGATAGACAAAATGGACAATAACACTTATAAAACCAAAAATCATTGCTAAGGGAATAGTCCAAGTAACTGCTATGTTACTAAAGGGAGCTAATATAGACACTTGACCAAAACTAAATACCATAATTGGTAAAGTAAATATTAATGCTGATAAAGTTAATGTGAATGCAGTTTTTATTTCCAGTAAATTTGGTAAGAAATAAAATATTTTTTCAAAGAATTTTTGGCTATAAATTATTCATAAAACTGCTAAAAAACTTAAATGTAGTGAAATATCATAATTGAGACTTAAAGGTGAATAAATAACCATCAAGGTTATTGTAAATATTATTATTGATAATATATTTCACTTTCTTCATGAAATTAAAATATAATATCATAAAAGTCACATAATTGAAGCTCTAATAACTGGTGCTGTATCACCTACTAAAATAGTAAAAAAAGCTATAAAAAGAGTGATAATTATAGTTTTTAACCATATAGGGAGGTACTGTAAGAAAAAAGTTATAAATATTATTAAAATTGTAATATTAAATCATGAAACAGCTATAAAATGAGTTAATCAAGAATTATTAAAATCTTTTTTTAAATTATCAGGAAGGGATTCTCTTGCTCAAAGAAGTATTCATCATAAAAATATTGCTTCTTCTTTAGGGTATATTTCATAAATTGAGCTAAGAAATTTTTGCCTAAATTTAATAATTATCTTTTCTATTATATTTGGTTCATTTATTCATAAAATAGTTAACTTATATGAGTCAGCACTAAAATAAATATTTTTAGATAACATAAAGTATTTATAATTAAATCATTCAAAGCTTTTTATAGGATTTATTTTAGTTATAATATTTAATAGTGTTCATTTATTTATTTTTTTATCTAGAGTTATTAATAATAAAATATTAGTTTTAATTTTTTTATCTCATAACTTAATTAATTTTCATATATATTGAATTTTACCATTAGTTATTTTATTTACTCACTTTATTTCTATGTTCATTGATATTATATTGTTGTAGTATTTAGTTAATATTTTTTCGTTATCTTGAATGTTGGAATAATTATTATTTGAAATTAATATTCATAAAACAAAAGAAAGTATTATAAAAATAAATAATTTAATAAATTTCTTTTTTAGTAAAAAATATCACAAAAAAAGCACTACTAAAATTAGTAGTACTAGGAGTGATGTAAAAATATTATTTATTAGATTATTAGTGAATATTCATATTAAAAAAAATATTCAACTATATATAAATATAATGTATTTAGGTGTCATAATTTAATTTAAAAATGTTTTTTCTTTAATTTCGCTAGATCTAAAAACTATAAATAATCTATATGAACAAAATATTATAAATATTATAGAAAAAATTTGTAATATATTTATTCTGATATATTCATTATCCCTAAATATATCATATTTTCAACTAAAAAATTCAAATATTAGAAATATAGAAGACATAATAATTAATCATATATAACCAATTAAACCTTTTATATGAACATACATAGAACTAATGTATGATACAGAGAATAATATAAAAAATATTATTGCATATATTATTGGTAGAGGAAATACAGGTACTTGAAAGGGAACAGGTGAAAAAGGATGATTATATAATATTTCTATTCAATAAAAAGTTTCTCTTCAATATACTTGTCCTCAAAATAATGATCAAATATATCAAATAAATAATATAAAAAATAAAGAAATAGTTAATCCATCTATAAAATTAGTAATTCTTTCTCTTTTAATTCTAGTAATAGTAAATAGTACTGTTAAAAATCAGAAAATTGCTCAGGCTAGTGAAAAATTATAGTCACTCATTATAAAAAATTCAAAAGGATTTTTTATATATTTTAAATCGTGCCATTTTCATATTACATAAAATAGTCTTGAAAAGAAAAATACTCAAAGAAAAAACCATAAGATATTTTTTTTAAATATATTGTAATCATATCAAAATCTTACTTGTAGTTTTTTTAGCATCCATAGAAATGCAAAAAAACAAACTGTAATAGTTAATCAAAATGTATATATTATAAATCAATTAACAGGTTCAAAAAATGGAAACATAGCTTTAAATTACTATTAAATTATATTTATTTTATATTTTTAATGAAAAAAAGCAATGCTTTTTTAGGCAATGCTTTTTTTATTAGAAAAATGAATTTTATGTTCTCTATTTGATTCATATTCAGAATCTGAAGAATGTATTAAATTATAGAGTTTTGACGTTCATATATATTTTTTTCTCATTGATAGAGCTATTTTTCTAACGTTTTCTATAGCTTGTTCTCAACTTATTGATAATATAATTGATACATCTGAACTAATATATTTTACCACACTATTAAATAATGGATGATCTTTTTTATCTGCATAATGTTCTTTTGCAGTTTTTTCATCTATTATTGTTTTTTTTCTTTCAATAATTTTAAATCATTTTATTGATAATATTCTAAAAAATATTTTTTGAAATTCTTCTTTAGTTACTTTTATATTTTCATTTAATTCTGATTTGGGTATTGAAGGTTTTAATATTATTAATGTTTTTTCCATAATTATGCTCTATTTCTATATTCTTTAGTTCTTGTATCAATTACTAATTTATCTCATACCTTTACAAATAAAGGAACTTGAATAATTAATCCAGTAGTTAATGTAGCTGGCTTTTTACCACCTGTTGCAGTATCACCTTTTTCACCAGGTGGTGTTTCAGTTACTTCAAGAGTACATGTAGGTTCAAGATTAACATTAATGGGATTACCATTAAATTCTTGTAATAATACTTTATCACCATCTTGTAAAAATAATTCAGCACCTCATAAAGCTTCTTTTAATAATTCAACTTGTTCAAAAGTAGTATTATTCATGAAATAATAATTTGTACCATCATTATATAAATAATCATATTCTGTATTTGTTATGTCAGCAGGTGGGAATCTATCATGATCTGAAAATGTTTTTGGTATATTAGAACCAGTTAATAAATTTCTAGCTTTAATATTTATAATTGAACCTCATCTACCCATTACTTTTTGAGCATAACTCACTACTTCGTAAGGAGCATTATCCATTATAAATTTTTTACCTACTTTTAGGTCACTTGCATTGTACATATTTATATATTTTAAAGATAAAAATTACGAATTACGTATATATTATATAATACTCGTAATTCGTAATTGTCAATTAGTTAATTTTGTATTTATTTAGCAACTTCTATAACTCTCATTTCTCTGATTAAATTAACTTTAACTTCACCAGGATATGATAGTTTTTCTTGAATATGATCAGCAATATCTTTAGCTAATTCAGCAGCTTCAATATCTGAAATAGTTTTAGCATTTACAAATACTCTTATTTCTCTACCAGCTGATAAAGCATATGCTTTATCTACTCATGAAAAGCTTTGCACTAATGCTTCCATTTCTTGTACTCTTTTCAAGTAGTCTTCTATTACTTCTCTTCTAGCACCAGGTCTTACAGATGATATAGCATCGGCAACTTGAACAATAGCAGCTTCTAAAGAAATATTAAATTGTTCACCATGATGATTTTCAATCATATCAATAATTTTTGGATCAAGTTTATATTTTCTAGCAAGTACTCAACCAATTTCTGGATGTGTTCATTCTAAATCTTGATCTAAAGCTTTACCTATATCATGTAACAATCAACCAACTTTAACTATTTTAGGATCAGCTCATAATTCTTTAGCTAATGCTTCTGCAATTATTGCTGTTTCTTTTGAATGTTTAAGTATATTTTGACCATAACTAGTTCTAAATCTAAGTTTACCTATAACTGGGATTATTTCATCAGGAAGGTTTCTTATTCATAGTTCTTCAGTAATTTTTGTACCTAATTCTTTTAGTAATACATCTGCTTCTGCTTCTGTGTTAGCAACAACTTCTTCAATTCTTGCTGGTTGAATTCTACCGTCTTCTATAAGTTTTTCTAATGATTTTTTAGCAATATATCTTCTATATAAATCAAATGCTGAAATAAATACAGTATCTGGTGTATCATCAATAATTAGTGCAACTCATGCTGATCTTTCAAAAGTAGTAATATTTCTACCTTCTTTACCGATAAGTTTACCTTTTATATCATCAGATGGAATAGGTATAAGAGTTGTAGTAACTTCACTAGTTACATCTCATGCATATTGTTGAATAGATTTTAAAATAATATCTCTAGAAATTTCTTTCTTTTGATCTTCAATCTTTTTTCTATATTTTGTAATTACTTCAACTCAATCTTCAGAAAATTTATCTTTTATTTGTTTTAAAAATATTTCTTTTGCTTCAGATTCAGTTAATTTAGATATTTCTGCTAATTTTCAATCAAGTTCAATTTTTTGATCTTCTAATTTTTCTCTTTGCTCTCTTAAATTATCTTCTCTTTGTATGATTTTATCTTGTTTTTCTTCAATTATTTCTAATCTAGTTTGAATTTTTTCTTCTCTTTCTAAAATTCTTTCTTCAATTTTTTCAGCTTTGTTAATTATTTCAAAACTTTCTTTTCTAGCTTCTTCTAGAACTTTTTCTTTTTTATTTTCTGCATCTTTTATAATTTTTTCTGATTTATCTCAGGCTTTATTTGTTTTTCTATTTTCCCATATGTAAAATAAAACTACAGATAATGACATTCAAAAAATTACTCAGGCAAGAATAAGTAACATAGTATGACTCATTTTTTGATATTTATTATATAAAATATATCAATATTTGATATATATCCTTAGTTATAAAGGAATTTTGATAATAAAATCAGTTTCTCTAAAAAGATATGTAAATACTTACATATATGTTTACAAATCAGGTTATGTTATGATTTATATTAGCTTTATAAAAATATCGTTGTCATATTTGATTATAAAACTAATTTGGAATGTCTTTTAAAGACTTAATTTTTTATAATTTACTATTAAGATAGTAATTTTGGTATCATTTTATTACTTATATTTATCTATATAAGTAATATTTATATTAAGGATTTTTGAGATAAAGCAATAAAAAAACAATTACTAATATTAGTAATTGTTTTTTTATATTTTATAGAAAAGATTAATCTTCATCTGGAAGAACAAAACCTCTATCTTCTCTGATTTTAGTAGCAACATTTGTTGGAACTTCATCGTAATGATCGAATTCCATAGCATATGTAGCTCTACCTTGAGATGCTGATCTTAAATCAGTCATATAACCAAACATTTCTGATAATGGAACGAAAGCAGTAATTATTTTAGCTTGCCCTCTATCACCCATTTCTTCAATTCTACCTCTTTTTGAATTAATTTGACCGATAACATCACCCATATATTCTTCAGGAGTATTAACTTCAACTTTCATTATTGGTTCAAGTAAAGCAGCTTGAGCTTTTCTACATGCTTCAGTAAATGCTTTACCAGCAGCTAATTTAAATGATAGTTCAGATGAATCAACTTCATGGAATGAACCAAAAGTTAATGTAGCTTTAATATCAACCATAGGGTAACCAGCAACAAAACCTCTTGCATATGATTCAGTTAAACCTTTTTGTACACCTGGAATATATTCTTTAGGAATAGTACCACCAACAATAGCGTTGATAAATTTATTAGTTGGTTTTTCTTTAAGTTCAGCTTTAATATCATCTTCATCCATTTCTTTATATGGTTCGAAAGTGATAACAACATGACCATATTGACCTCTACCTCAAGTTTGTTTAGAAAATTTATGTTCAACTTTTTCAGCAACTTTTTTAAGTGTTTCTCTGTAAGATACTTGTGGTTCACCAACATTACATTCTACAGCGAATTCTCTTCTCATTCTATCAACAATGATATCAAGATGAAGTTCACCCATACCAGAAATAATAGTTTGAGCAGATTCTGGATCAGTAGCAACATTAAATGAAGGATCTTCTTCAGCTAATTTAGATAATGCCATACCCATTTTTTCTTGATCAGCTTTAGATTTAGGTTCAACTGAAATTGAAATAACTGGTTTTGGAAATTCTATAGATTCAACTAAGAATTTATCATTAATATCACATAAAGTATCACCAGTTTTAGTATTTTTAAGACCGATAATTGCACCAATGTTACCAGCAGTTATTTCTTGAATTTCTACTCTATCATTTGCATGCATTTGTAATAATCTACCAACTCTTTCTTTAGTACCTGTAGTAGAATTATAAATATATGTACCAGATTTAAGTGTTCAAGTATAAACTCTTGTAAATGTAAGTCTACCTACGAATGGATCAGTTGCTATTTTAAATGCAATAGCAGCTAAAGTAGAATCATTTGAAACTGGAATTTTTTTGAAATTTTCTTTAGTATCAACGTCTTTACAGTCAATCATTGCATCATTAACATCAATTGGAGAAGGTAAATAATCAACAGCAGCATCAATAACCATTTGAACACCTATATTTTGAAGAGCAGATCCACAAACTACAGCATATAATTCATTATTACTTACAGCTTTTCTTAAACCTTTTTTAATTTCAGGAATTTCTAAAGTACCATTTTCAAAATAAATATCCATCAAAGCGTCATCTTGAGAGGCAACTTTTTCAACCATATCATCTCTTAATTCTTGACATCTATCTTTAATATCAGCTGGAATATCAATTTCAGTAATTTTTTCACCATCACTTCATTCAAAGTGGAAAGCTTTCATTTCTACAAGATCAACGATCCCTTCGAAAGTTTCAGCAGCACCAATAGGATATTGAATAGCAACAACTTTATCTCATGCTAATCTTTTTTTGATAGTGTCAATAGACATTTCAAAATCACCACCCATTTTATCCATTTTATTTACAAAACAGATTCTAGGTACTTCATATTTATCAGCTTGTTTCCAAACAGTTTCAGATTGAGGTTCAACTCATTGAGAACCATCAAATACAGCAACTCAACCATCAAGAACTCTAAGAGATCTTTCTACTTCAATTGTAAAATCCACATGACCTGGAGTATCAATAATATTTATTTGATGATCTTTCCAGAAACAAGTAGTAGCTGCAGAAGTAATTGTAATACCTCTTTCTTGTTCTTGTTCCATCCAATCCATTGTACCTTCACCATCATGAGTCTCACCAATTTTGTGAATTCTACCTGTATAGAATAAAATTCTTTCAGTAGCTGTAGTTTTACCAGCATCAATATGGGCAATAATACCAATATTTCTGATCTTATCTAAAGGAGTTACTTTAACCATCTTAGTAATATTAAAATTTAAAAATATTTTTATAAAAAACGCAAATATAATCTATTTGTAAACTATCCCTACTTTAAAGGATAATTTAAGATAAATAGACTCCAATTTGGTTTGTGCGTGGATTTTACTTATTAGTTATTATAAGTCAAATGTTTTTTGGCATGATAAAAGCATTTTTTAGTATAAATTGACAAGAATATTATTTTTAGTATAAAATAAATACAATATTTGTTTAATTTGTTATTTATGGAAGGAAAAGATTTATATTCTGTTCAAAATTTTATAGATGTTCAAGAAATGAATGAACAAGAACAAAAGGGTATTGATAAGATGACTAATTTAGTTATAGATAATATATATAATTGAAAAATAGAGGATAATGAGGAATTTAGATCAACATATAGAAATATATGAACAGCTTATAATTTAATGAAACAAAAATTTTCTGAAGTTATAAGGGATGATTGAGAAAGGTATTTTGAACACTTAAGAGCCGTAACAAATATTATTTTAGATTTTATACCAGAACCAAATAAAGAAAAAGTATTAATTGCATTATTACATGATTCTATTGAAGATACTAATATTGATTTTCATACTTTAGAAATATTATTTTGACCAAAAATAGCAATAGCTGTTGTATGACTAAGTAAAAAAGATTGGAAATTATATATTACAGATGAAGAAACTAAAATCTTTTACTTTAATAAAAATCATTCTGATAAAACTATTAAAGAAAATGAGAATACAATATTAAAACCACTTTGAAAAGAAAGGAGGAATAAGGAATATTTTAGTCATTTAGAATCTTTTGATTCTATGTTAAATTATGTAAAAACTATTGTTAAAGAAGAAGATATAGAATGACTTAACGAAAATGAAATAATAGAAATTACTAAAAATATTATTGATGTTAAATTAGCAGATAGAATTCATAATTTATCTACACAATGGGATGAAAACAATTTAGATAAAGTAAAAAGAAAAGTAGAAGAAACTAAAGATTACTTCCTTGATATTGCAAAAGAAACTAATTCTATAGTATATAAAAAATTAAAAACTTTAATTTTAGATTTAGAAATTAAATTAGCAAATTTTTCTAATAAAGTAGATGAGATTATTATATAAAAAGATGTTTGAATTAATTCAAACATCTTTTTATATATTTTCAATTTCTAACTTATTAATACTTTTTTTAACTTCTGATAATATAAATTCACTAATATTTCTTGATTTTTTTTCAGTAATATTAATGTTTATCTCCCTCAGAAAGAAACTAAATACCTTATTTGTGTAGTTTAATAATAAAGTATCATCTTTTATTAATAACTGTTTTAATTTTTGTGTTTGAATACTTGAATATTCTAACACGACACTATCAGTAATATCTTCAACCCAATAATTTATTCTATTTTGAATTGATTGATCAATATTATTATCATCAAATTCTGTAATTATTTTTTTAATATTATAATTAAAATTTATATTTTTTTTATTTGAAGTTTCTCTTATTTTTTCAGATATTTCTATATTTATTAATGATAATATTCATAGTATGAAATTAGAAGGATATCATAAATGAATTGCAGGGAAAAGAGTATCTAAAATAGTATCATATTTTTTATCTACAATAATTTTCACTAAAAAACCAGCCAGTAAGAAATCATATTTCTTGGCTTTTTTTTCATCTTTCCTAGTTTTTGCTACTTTAGCTCAAGCTTTTTTAGTGGATTCTTTATATTTTTCACTAGCATCTTTTGCTGATTCAGCTGAGTTTCATACTCATTCTGAGGAATCTATGTCTGGAGAATAATCTTCTATTCACATAGGCTTTTTATATAATTTATCTATTTACGGTATTAGTTTATCATTTTTTATTGTTTTTTCAAAATAAAAAATAGAGTTTTAAAACTCTATTTTTATACATCTTTCAATATCTGAGTTATCTTTAAATATTTCAAATTTCAAATTAAGATTTTTAATATATTTTTCACTATAATCTTTTTGATCAAATCATATTTCTATAAATAAAGTTAATGAATTTAAATGTTTTATAGATTTAAGTTGACTGCATTCTCTAATTAATTGTTCATATAATTCAAAACCAGTATTTTTTCATCCATACAATGCTAAAGCTGGTTCGAATTCCATTGTTTCATTATCAATATTATCAAAATCTTCATTTTTTATATATGGAAGATTAGCTGTTATTACTATGTTTTTATTTAATTCATAATCATTATTTCATAGTAATTCACTTATTAAATCAGAATTTATTTGTTTTATTTGTTTTGATAATCAATACTTTGTTATATTTTTTTCACTTATTTCTAAAGCATTTTCAGAAATATCTATTACATAACAATTATTTATTTTATTAGTATTTTTTAATATTGATATAGGAATGCAACTGCTTCAAGTTCAAACATCAATTAAAGTTGTTCATTTATACTTTAAAAGAATTTCAATTGCTTTATCTACCATCACTTCAGTATCGTCTCTTGGAATAAGAACTCTTGAATCTACATAAAAATCAAGAGAATAAAATTCAGCGTTATTTATTATATATTCTAAAGGTTCTCATTTTTCTAATCTTTTAAAAGATTTTTTTATTTCTTCTAAATAACTATCATTTATATCATTAAGTAAAAATAACTGACTTTTAGATAAGCCAGTTATTTTTAATAATGTTAGATCTATCTTTCTTGTTTCTAACCTTGAATTTCTTCATAGTTTATATATTTCTGCTTTATTCATAATTTTATTAGTTTTATTTATTTTCTAATACTTCTAATGCTTTATTAACAGTTGTTTTAATACATATTTTAATAGTTTCGTGAGACATTTTTAAACTATTTGGATTATAAACGTGTATATTAGAAATTATTTGACTTACTAATGATGTTAAATCTGCTTTATTATTTTCTTCGATTTGAGGGTATAATTCTTTAATAGTTCATAATATATCTATTTCTTCTATTTCAATTTTTTCTATTGCCATATTTATTTAAATTGTTTTATTAAGACAATTATATTAATTAAAAAAAACTAGAAGTCAAACTTCTAGTTTTCAAATTTCTTTTTATTGAATATAAGTATAGTAAAATATAGTATTATAGCTAAATAGACTAAAGAATAAAATGTATTATATAGGAAAAATTTATATGTAAATTCTGAATAACTTCATATTATATCTTTTATGTTCAGTGCTTCAAAAGGAGGGAATAATAATTGCAATATTTCAGAAAATTTTATTACAAAAACATCTTTACTTCTATTTGCCATGTCTAATAATATAGAATAGCTATGACTTAAAAAATATACACTTAGAGATATCAATATAGTTAATATATTAGACATAAATGTAGATAAAAAGAAAACAAGTGATAGCAATATTTCAAGTTTCAAATATGTAAATAATAATGAAAATGAAATTAATCTAGTTATTTCTATGTCTTTTAACAAAAGAACAGATAAAAATAAAATAGATTGTAACACTATAATTAAAAATATTGTTCATGAAAATCAGAAAAATTTACCTAATATAAATTCATACCTTTTAATTGGTTTACTTAATATTAGGAAAATTGTTTTTCATTCTATTTCATTAAATAAAAGTTGTGATCATACGAATAATACTGAAACTAGTCAGAAGATTTCTATCATAGCTAATCAAAAATCTACTATTATTTTATTGTCCTCTCAAATAGTTAATTGTCAAAGAGCTATTGAAAATATTATAAAAACAAATGCAAAAAATAGTATTAAATATAAAAATTTATTTCTTACTATTTCTTTAAATGTGTTTAATGCAATATTTAGCATAATATTAATTTAGTTAGTTAAATTTGTAAAATAATTTATTAATTTAATTTTTTCTATTTTATTATTAGGAGAATCCGTTAGAAAAAATATTAATATTAACATTATAAATAATACTCATAATGTTATTATTCACAATTTAGGATTTTTTATAATAAAATAAAAAAGCATTATTGATGTAAGGGATCAAACGTATATAGGAATAAAAATCGCATAATCATTTGGTATAAATATTCAAATAATACTTAAAATTATTAGTGGAATTAATATTAAATTAAAAATCCATAAATATAATGTTTTCTTTTCTTTTTTAAGTAAATCAGCTAAAAAAATATATGTATTAATATTTTTCATTTTTAAAATTTATAATCTAAAAATTCTTTATTTCAATTTATGAAAGAAAGTATATCCATACTCTTTTTTCATTCAAGTTTCACTTTTTTTAATATTATTAAATTTTTATCTTTAGTGGCAATTCATATATTCTTTTTATCTAATTTTACAACAGAACCAATAGTAATATCACTTTCATTATTAATTATATCAATTTCTTCTAGGTTTAACTTTTTTCCATTATATAAAGTATATATTCCTGGCCAATCGTAATAAGCATTATATTTATTAAAAATATCTTTAGATAGATCGTTTTGAAAGTTTATTTCTCAATCTTCTTTTGATATTTTACTGCAATATGTTGCTTTTGATATATCTTGTTTTTTTGATTTAAGTGTTCAGCTAAGAATTCAATTTAATGTATCAATTAATAATTTAGGACCAATTTTTTCAAATTTTTCAAAAATATCCTTAGTTTTATCTGTTTTATCTATATTAATTTTTTTTATATCTAAAATATCTCATTCATCCATTCATTCAGACATATACATTATAGTTAATCATGTTTCATTATCTCAGTTTTTTATTGCTTCTTGTATAGGACTTGCTCATCTGTATTCAGGTAATATTGAACCATGTATATTAATACATCAATATTTTGGTGCATTAAGTACTTCATTTGGAACTATTTTTCAATAGGCAACTACAACTAAAAAATCAAATCATTCTAATTCTTTAAAAAAATTAGTATTTGCTTTAAGTTTTTCAGGTTGCAATACTTTTATATTTTTTTCTTCAGCTAATAATTTAACTGGTGTAGGTGTTATTATTTTTTTTCTTCAGATAGGCTTATCTGGTTGTGATACTACAAGTCAGACCTCTATATTTCATAATTCAAGTATTCACTGAAGAGTATTCTTAGAAAATTCTCATGTTCAAAAAAAAGCTATTTTCATATATTATTTAGTTATTTTTATAAATTTTTCTTTTCAATTATTTTCAAAAAATAGATATATTTCATTACTATTTATTTCAGTAGTTATATCATTTTTATAAAACTTTTTATTTCATCATATATTCTTGATTATTAAGTTTTCTATACTTAAGGTTCATGATTTATCTATTTTTGTATTTATCTTAATTATATTAAGATAATTATTTTTCTCTGGTTTTACATTATCATTTGAAAAATAATTTATTTTAATTTCATTTAATATTTCACCTGATAATGTTGCTTTTATTTTATAAAAAGGATCTGTATTAAAGCTAAATTCAAAATCTGTATTTGAATTATATTCTTTACTAGAAAATAATTTTTGTTTTTTGAATATTTTAATAATACCTGTTCAAGAAGTAGTATTTGTTTTTATTATTCAGCTTCAAGTGTATGTATTTAAGTCAATATTTTGAGTATATATATTATCAAATTTATTTAAATATACTATATATGCTCAGCTTTGAGTATTTGTATTAAATATTAGTTCATAATCAAAAATTTTATAATTTTTTACATCTTTATCTAATTGCATTAAATTATTTTCAATTGTTTGAGTTCTTTGTTTTATTTGTTGATTTTTAATAAAATCTAAAAAATAAAAAACTGAAGAACTAGTTATAAGAGTAATAATAGAAATAACTATTATTAATTCAACTAATGTAAATGCTTTAAAAAGATTTTTTTTCATATTTATTTTTTAATTAATGTTTCCACTATTTTATTTAAAAATACAACAACAACAACTATTATAAAAAATACTATTATTTTTCATGTTTTATCTAAAAATAATGCTGTTAATCAAAATAAAAATGAAAGAGAATATACTAGTCATAATACTTTATTTTTATTTAATCATATTTTTAGTAATCTATGATGTAAATGTGTAAAATCTCATTCTAATGGATTTTTTTTATTTAATAACCTTTTTATTATTACATAAATAGCATCAACAGAATATATTCAAAAAACAACTAATACAGTAGCTATTTTTCATCATGCTATTATAGCTAAAGTAGCTAACATAAATCATAAAAACATTGTACCTGAATCTCACATAAGTATTTTTTCTTTTACATCAAACCACCAAAAAGGAATTATTATTCATACAAGAATAATTGATATTCACATTATAAATTTAGCATTTTCTAATAGTAATACAGTTTCATCTCTATTAAATAGAATTATTCATAATAAAAATAATATAAAAAACGATATAATAGATAATCAAGAAGTATTTCATTGAATTCAGTCTGTCCAATTTAATGCATTAAAAACAAATACGTACCATAAAATAGTAAAAAATAAAGGAATTAAATATATAGTATGATTAAATAAATCTATATAATATGTTTCTAGATTGGCAATTCATCAAAATATATTACTTATGTATCATATTTTTATTGATGTAACTCAAATAACTGCTCAAATTACTATTTGAAATAAAAGCCTTATTTTAGGACTTACATTTGCTCTATCATCTATATAACTTATTAAAGTTATTAAAAATCAGAAAACCCAAATGAGTCAAAGTTTATAATTATAATCAATAAACAATGAGCTGATTATAAAAAATGAAATAAAAAATATTATTCCCATTGAATATGGAATTGGATTTCTTTTTAGTCAATATTTTTTAGGATTATCAAGAATTTTAAATTTATAAAAAAGCTTACTAAAACCTATTATTAATAGGAAAGAAGTAATTAATGAAAATCAGAATATTAAAATATATTGAAGTATCATGTGAAAAATGTGTTTAATTAGTTTATTTAATAGTAATTTTAACTTTTTAAAAATCAAGAAAAAACTTATTTTTTTTCAAAAAAAAAGGGGTGAAAATTTTACTTTTCTACCTCTTAATAGAGATGGTTTCTTTATTAACCATTTCATTTACTTTGCCTTCGATGGCAATTTCACCAGTATACTTACACTCTAAAATAATATAATATAATGGGACATCATCAATGTGCTTGTATTTTCCTGAACATTTAGTAAAACGCTTTATTCTATAGAATCGTCCTTCCATTACAAAGCTTTTTCCTGTATTTTCGTCTTTTTTCATTTTTTCTCCTTTTTTGATTTTCTTAAAAATGAGAATTTACTATAGTGATTTTATATTCAAAGTCAAAATACAAAAAAATATTCTAAATTTTTTAAATATATTTTTTAATTAATTTTAAATAATATATAAAAACAGTAAGTGTTAATATGAAAAATCCTAAAGCAATTCAGTCTAATGATCAATTATTAAAACTTATAATTACTCACCAAAGTGATCAACTAGTTAGAGCAAATATTCATATTATATTCAGCCAATATTTTAAATTATCTTTTATACTAACAAGTCAGGTAGTTATAAATGAAAATCATATTGCTTGTAATATTGAATAAGATTGATAATTAAAATATTTTATAAATATTATAAATAAAAATATATTTAAAAAAACAAAAGTTGTTTCAGATAATATTTTAAAATCTTTTTTATAATTATAATATGTAAAAGCTTTAATTGCAGCTAATCAATAGGCTATTTGCCAAATTATATATTGAGATTGTCATAAGTAAATTAATCAATAAATTCATATTGTTAAAAATACTAAAGTACTAGAAAGTTGATAAATACCTCAAATTTTATTATTTTTGTCTGTATAATTACTTTGCATTACCATTATTAATAAATTTCATATGAAATTAACTAAAAATAGTAATGTTATTTCAAAAATATTTCAATTTCATGTAAATCAAACAATAATTAATGCAAATATTAATAATATAGATATCCACCAATTTTTTCTTAAAAAACTTTTTAATTCTATTAATAATTTATTCATTTTAGGTTATATTTATGTATATAAGAAAAAATAAAAGACACCATTATATTTTGTGTCTTTTATTTTTTGATTAAAATTGTTCGTTTAGTTTTAATTTTGATTGATAAAACATTCTACTAGAGCTTACTCAAAATCTTTGAGCTGCAATTCTATCTATTCACATACCAAATGCAAAACCAGAGTATTCTTCAGGATCTACTCATGCATCTTTTAATACTTTAGGATGCACCATTCATGCTCATAGTAATTCAACCCAACCTGTAGCAGAACACATTTTACAATTCTCTCATTTTACTTTACCGCTTCATTTACATAATTGACAACTTATATCTATTTCAGCACTTGGTTCTGTAAAAGGGAATATACTTGGTCTAAATCTAACTTCAGTTGAGTCTCAAAGTAGTTTTTTCATAGCAGTATCAAGTGTCCATTTAAGATCACCAAATGTAACACCTTTTCAAACAACAAGTCATTCTAATTGATAGAAGTTACAAGTATGTCTTGCATCTTCTTGTTCGTATCTAAATACCCTACCTGGAACTATTATTTTAATAGGTAATTCTCATTTTAACATAGTTCTAATTTGAACTGGTGAAGTATGAGTTCTTAATAAATTTTTCTTACCTGCTTCTTTATTTTTATTTATATCATCACTTACCCAAAAAGTATCCCAAACGTCTCTAGCTGGATGATTATCTGGAATATTTAATTTATCAAAATTATGAGTTTCATCTTCTACTTGAGGTCCATCTTCGATTCTAAATCCAAGAGATATAAATATTTCTTCAAGTAAATTTGAAGTAATACTTATAGGATGTTTATGTCCTTTATTATTTGAAGGATATTCAGCGGTTACATCAATTTTTTCATCTTCTTCAAGTTTTGCATATTTAGCTTCTTGTATAGCTATTTTTTTATTTGTAACTTCTTCAGAAATAAACATTTTTAGCTTATTAGCTTCAGGTCAGATGATTTTTTTATCGTCATTAGATAAATCTTTGATACCCTTTAATATATCGTTTAATTTACCTTTTTTACCAAGAAAGTTTTTTTCAAGATTTTCAAGAGCTTCAGGAGAATCTATAGTTGTAATATTTTCTATAAATTCATTTTTTAAGTTTTCTAATTGTTGTTTCATTTTTCTATTGTGATATTATATTTAATAGGATTATAGGGAAAGAGGGGAATATTGCAATGAAATATTTTGAAAAATATATAAATATGCTGTAGTTTTTATTTTTTGTTCTAAATTTTTATCCTATCTCCTACCTTTATATATATAGTATTTAAAATATAAAAATTTTCTTTTGACAAATTATAACTATCTTATATAATCACGTGGCTTTTAAGGAATTATCCGAAAAGTTTTTGAAGAGGTTAAGTTAGACGCCGTTCCATTGTGAAAGGTAGTTTAACCTCTAACTTTAATTTTGTAAACATATTTTTATATGGCTTGAATTATAGCTACAAAGTTAGAAATGACTAGAGTGATAAAAGGAGACAGATTTGTCCCTGTTACACTTCTAAAAGTTCCAACTTTAAAAGTAGTATGATTTAAAACTCTTGAAAAAGATGGTTATAAGGCTATAATCGTTTGAGTTTTAAACAAAAAAGTTGAAGATTCTACTCTAGCTGAATGAAAAAGTACTTTAAATAAAAGTGATTTTTCTAAAATAGTAGAATTTCCAGTATCTGATGCAGATATTGAAAAATATAGCGCTTGAGACACTCTTTCATTAGATGTGTTAGAAGGTGATATCAAAGTATCTATTGAATGATTTTCTAAATGAAAATGATTTACAGGTGCAATGAAAAAACATAATTTCCATGGTGGTCCTGGTGGTCACGGTTCGAAATTTCATAGAGCTCTTGGTTCTATCGGTAATAGAAAACCTACGAAAGTACATAAAGGGAAAAAGATGCATGGTCATCACGGTGATACTAAATTTACTGTTAAAAAAGTTCCAGTTGAACTAGTTAACAAAGAAATTGGTGTTGTTGGTGTTAGATGAGCTGTTCCTGGATGAAGAAATTCATTCGTAAATATTATTTTTTAGTTATTAATACGTACTCTAATGAAGACTAATTTATTCGATCAAAAAGGTAAATCAGTTTGAGAAATTGAACTAAGTGATTTAGTGTTTTGATTAGAACTTAATGAAGGACTTATTCACAGAGCTTTGGTATATCAACTAGCTAATAATAGAATGGTAGTTGCTCATACTAAAACAAGATGAGAAAGAAGAGGTTCAACAAGAAAGATTTATAGACAAAAAGGTACAGGTAGAGCTAGAATGGGTTCAAACAGATCTCCTATTAGGAAAAAAGGTTGAGTTGCATTCGGTCCTAGAAATACTGTAAACTTTACACTTTCTATGAATAAAAAAGAAAGAAGAAAAGCATTATTTAGTGTTTTATCTTCAAAACTAGCTAACAATGATTTAATCGTTTTAGATAAAATTGATTTCAAAGAAGCTAAAACAAAAAATATGGTAGAAGTTTTTACTAAACTACCTTATAATGAAAAAGTTTTATTAGCTATTCCAGCTAAAAATGAAATGATTGAAAAATCTGCTGCTAACATACCATATGTTAAAGCTATACTTGTAGATTATTTAAATATTAAAGATTTACTTAAATATAAAACATTAGTTTTATTAAAAGATTCTTTAGTTAATTTAGATAAACTTACTAAATAATTTACTCTAAAATATATAAAATATGAGAATTTTTAGAATTTTAAAAAAACCAATCACTACTGAAAAAACTTCAGTATTAGAGATGACTAATAATACATATGTGTTTGAAGTTGATTCTAGTGCAACTAAAATTGATGTTAAAAAATCAGTTATGGAATTGTACAAAGTTGAGGTTGCTTCTGTTAACACTTTACATACAAGAGAAAAATTTAAGTATGGAAAGAAGAGATGAATGCAATTAAGAAAAAGATCTACTAAAAAAGCTTATGTAACTTTAAAAGATGCAAAAGCTAAAATTGATTTTTCTGTTATAAAATAATTATTTTTTAAAAATATTAACAGTGGGAATAAGAAAATTTAAACCTACCACTCCTGGTAGAAGATGAATGACAGTTAATACGTTTGAAGAAATTACTACTTCAACTCCGTATAAACCACTTACTATAAAATTAAAAAAACATTCAGGTAGATGAAATACTTGAAGAATTACAGTAAGACACCAATGAGGTGGTCATGCACAAAGATATAGACTAGTTGATTTCTTCCAAGTTGATAAGAAAGGTATCGTAGCTAAAGTTGAAACTATAGAATACGATCCATATAGATCAGCATGGATTTCACTAATCTGTTATAAAGATGGGGAAAGAAGATATGTTATTGCTAATACTGAAACTAAAGTTTGAGATAAAGTAATTACTGATGATAAAACTCCACTTGAAACTGGTAATAGAATGTTAGTTGCTAACATTCCTACTGGATTACAAGTTTATAACTTAGAACTAATAGTTGGACATTGAGCTTCTACTATTAGATCTGCAGGTTCTTATGGTACAATCTTCTCACAAGAAGGTGAATACACTCAAATTAAGTTACCTTCAGGTGAAATCAGATTAGTTAATAAGAAATGTTTCGCTACATTAGGTCAAGTATCTAACACTTACCATAACCAAGTTGTTATCGGTAAAGCAGGTAGATCTAGATGGATGTGAATCAGACCAACTGTAAGATGAAAATCTATGAATCCAGTTGATCATCCACATGGTGGTTGAGAAGGAGCTTCACCAATTGGTATGAAAGCACCAAAAACTCCATGGGGTATGCCAGCTTTAGGATACAAAACTAGAAAGAGAAAAAACACTACTTCTAAATGGATTTTAAAAGACAGAAAAGGTAAACTAATGAATAAATAGTAAGAATTATTAATTTAATTCTTACTCTATAAACTATATAACATAAAACTAACTTATGACAAGAAGTTTAAGAAAATGACCATTTATTGATGAAAGACTATTAAAAAAAGTTGTTACAATGAATGATTCATGAAAAAAAGGTGTAATTAAAACTTGGTCAAGAACATGTACTGTTATTCCTGAATTTGTTGGACACACATTTGGTGTTCATAATGGGAAAGTACACACTCCAGTTTTTGTTACAGAAGATATGGTATGACATAAATTATGAGAATTTTCTATGACTAGAACATTCAGAGGTCATGCTTGAAAAAAATAGGCCCACGAGTTAGATTTATCTAGCCATCCCTGAAAGACTGGGAAATAATTTATTATTATAGCCAAATTAGCTTATGAAAGCATATTGAAAAAATATTAGAATTTCTCCAAAGAAATTAAGAGTTATTGCTGAAATTATTAGAGGACAAAATGTTTGAGAAGCGTTAAATTTCTTAAAATTTGCACCTAAAAAATGAGCAGATTTATTATATAAAATTTTAGCTTCTGCTATTGCAAATGCTGAAAATAATGACAATCAGAAAGCTGATACATTATATATAAGTACTCTTATTATAAATAAATGAATTGTTTATAAAAGATGAAATGCAGTATCTAGAGGTAGATCTCATCCAATCTTAAAAAGAACTTCTAATATAAAATTAGAATTACAAGTAAAATAATTACTGGAAGAATAACTCCAAGAAATTAGAGTTATTAATTATAATTATTAATTAATAAAAAAAAATGGGACATAAAGTTAATCCAATAGCATTTAGAATACCATATATTAAAACATGGAAATCTACTTGGTATGAAGATAAAAAAACATATAAAGACTCTTTAGGACTAGATGTAAAAGCTAGAACTATATTATCGAAAGAATTAACTTGAATTCCTCTAGGGGATGTTCTAGTTGCAAGAAATTCTAATATGATTGAAATAGTTGTTTACACAGCTAAAGCATCATTAATTCTTGGTAAAACTTGAGAAAATAAAGAAAGATTACAAACTTTATTAACTAGAAAACTTTGAACAAGTGTTAGTTTAGAAATTAGAGATATTAAAAACCCTGATTTAAATGCTAAAATTGTTTGATTCAACGTAGCAAATCAAATAGAAAAAAGAATGCCTTATAAAAGAGCAATCAAACAAGCTATTCAAAAAACTATGGAAAAAGGTGCTAAATGAATCAAAATCAAAGTTGGTTGAAGACTTAATTGAGCTGAAATCGCTAGAAAAGAAACATTTAAAGAAGGTAATATTCCTACACAAACAATTAGAGCTGACATAGATTATTGTACTGTTAGAGCTGAAACTGTTTATGGAACTATCGGACTTAAAGTATGGATCTATAAAGGAGACATTTATAAAAAATAAAAAATTTGACAAACCAGATTTTTTTATATACTAATTGTACTAAAAAATGTTACAACCAAAGAAAACTAAATATAGAAAAACCTTTAGATGAAGATTAAAAGGGAAGGCTATTAAAGGATCTACTATTGCATTCGGTGATTACGCTATGAAATGTACTACTAGATGATTTATAACTTCTAGACAAATAGAATCTTCGAGAAGAGCTATGGTTAGAGCGCTTAAAAGATGAGGTAAAGTTTGGATAAGAATTTTTCCTGACAAAGCTTTTACTGCTAAACCACTAGAAGTCCCAATGGGTTGAGGTAAATGATCTGTAGAAATGTATAGAGCTCCTGTAAAACCTGGTAGAGTGTTATTTGAAATAACATGAGTTACACCAGAAGTTGCAAGGGAAGCTTTTAGACTGGCTTCTTACAAATTGCCTGTTAAAACTAAAATAATAGTTGATTAATCATTTTAAAAATGAAAGAAATAAAAGATTTAAAACTACAAGAATTAGGAAAACTTATAGAATTAGACGAGAAAGGTTTAAGAACTGAACTTACTAAATCATCAAGAGAATTATTTTCTTTAAGAATGAAAAAAGAAGTTGGTGAATTAAAACAAACTCATTTAATAAAAGCTTTAAGAAGATATATAGCACAAATTAATACTGTTGCTACTTCTAAAGGATTAAATATAGGTTAATTATTTTTAATTAAACAAAGTTTATGAGAACTAAAAAAGGTGTTGTTACAAGCAACAAAATGGATAAAACAGTTGTTGTGTCTGTACATACTTATAAAAGTGATTCTAAATATAAAAAAAGATTTAGAGTAACTAAAAAGTTTTATGCACATGATGAAGATAATACTTGCTCTATTTGAGATCAAGTATTAATTAAAGAAACTAGACCAACTTCTAAATTAAAAAGATGGGATTTAGTTGAAAAAATATAGTTAATTTTAACTTTTAAGAATTGATATCTTATGATACAAACAGAATCAAGACTAGCTGTTACTGATAACTCTTGAGCTAAAGAAGTATTATGTATTAAAGTGCTTTGAGGTTCACATAGAAGATATGCTTCTATTTGAGATATTATCGTTTGTACTGTTAAAAAAGCTGCTCCAGATGGAGTAGTTAAAAAGAAAAAAGTAGTAAAAGCTGTAGTAGTTAGAACTTCTAAAGAAGTAAGAAGAAAAGATGGTTCATATGTTAGATTTGATGATAACGCTTGCGTAATTATTGATGATAATAATGCTCCAAAAGGAACTCGTATTTTTGGGCCTGTTGCAAGAGAATTAAAAGCAAAAGGTTTTCAAAAAATTATGAGTTTAGCTCCAGAAGTTTTATAATTAATATTAATAAAATTATGAAAATTAGAACTTGAGATAAAGTTATAGTTATGTCTGGTAAAGAAAAAGACAGAGGTCAAGAAGCCGAAGTTTTAAAAGTATTTACTGATACAAATAAAATCATTGTAAAATGAATTAATGTTGTAACTAGACATTTAAAAAAACAATGAACTACTCCTGGTCAAATTGTTAAATTGGAAAAAGCTATCGATGCATCTAATGTAATGTTAGTTTGTCCATTTACAAAAAAAGGAACAAGAGTTTGATTTGTTAAAATTGAAGAAAAAGGAACAAGTAAAAAATTTAGATTTTCAAAAATTGCCTTAAAAGAAAATGGATGAGAAGCTAAAAAATATATTATAAAATAGTTTATAATTTACTTATATTATAAATATAAAAAATGTTAAAAGAAAAATATTTAAAAGAAATGGTTCCAGCTCTAAAAGAAAAACTAGAAATTGCTAATATTATGGAAATTCCTAAATTAGAAAAAGTAGTTTTAAATATGTGAATTTGAACATATGTTAGATCTGGTAATAAAGATTTCTCATCTTTACAAGAACACTTATCATTAATTGCAGGTCAAGCTTGTACTGTTAGATATGCTAAAAAAGCAATATCAAACTTTAAATTAAGAGCTGGTATGCCAGTTGGTTTAAGTGTTACTCTAAGAGGAGATGCTATGTACAATTTCTTAGAAAAACTTATCAATGTTGTTTTACCTAGAGTAAGAGATTTTAGATGAGTTAGTAAAAAAGGATTTGATAATCAAGGTAATTATAATTTCGGTATTAAAGAACATTCTATATTTTTAGAAATTCCTCAAAACGATGTTATAAAAAATCATGGTTTACAAATTACAGTTAAAACAACTGCTAAAAACAAAGAAGCTTGAAGAGAATTATTAACACAAATGGGATTCCCTTTTGCTAAATAAAAGTTTACTTTAATAAGAACAAAAAAATGGCTAGAAAGGCTAAAATTGCTAAAGCAAATAGATTAAAAAAGACATTTTTACAAGCTATTGCTGATGGTAGAAAACCTAAAGAAGCTACAAAAGTATATAACTGTTGTAGTATCTGTGGTAGAACTAGATGATATCTTGGTAAATTTGATATTTGTAGAATTTGTTTTAGAGAAAAAGCTAATGCTTGAGAATTACCAGGTGTTAGAAAATCTAGTTGGTAAGAGAGAAATAGTTAAATAAATTTATTTATTAATTCATATGTTATGATAATAGATCCAATCGGAGATTTATTAACAAGAATTAGAAATGCATATATGGCTAGAATTATTGAAGTTAAACTTCCTTATTCTAAATTAAAAGCTGATATTGCAAAAATTCTTAAGAAAAATAAATATATTGTTGATTTCGAAATTATTGACGAATGAAACAATAAAAAATCAATCGGGCTTACTTTAAATGACGTAAGAACTACTAAGTATGTTCCTACAATGTCAAGAATTAGTAAACCAGGTCAAAGAATCTATATCTGAGCAAAAGATATTAGAAAATCAAGAAATGGTCATGGTATCTATATTGTTTCAACTCCAAAAGGTGTTGTTACTGGGTACGAAGCTAGAAGTTTAAATGTTGGTGGTGAATTACTTTGCGAAGTATATTAATCATTTAATATTATAAACGAGAAATGATTTATATATCATTGTTCCGATTTATATTAATAATTACAAGAAAAAATGTCAAGAATTGGTAAAATGCCTATTGTAATACTAGAAAAAGTTGATGTAACTATAGTTGACAACAACATTAAAGTTAAAGGGCCATTATGAGAATTATCTTTTGATTTTTCATCAAAAGTGAAAGTTTCTAAAGAAGAAAATTCTATAATTGTTACTCCAGTAGATGATTCTGCTAGTGCTTTATGGGGTACAACTAGATCAATTATTAATAACTTAGTTATTTGAGTTACTGAAGGTTACAAAAAAAGTTTAGAAATCATTTGAGTTGGTTATAAATTTGAAGTTTCTGGAGATAAACTTATATTAAGTATTGGTTTTTCACATAAAGTTAATGTCGCTATTCCTGCAGGTTTAAAAGTTGCAATGGATGAGAAAGCTAAAAATATTATACATATTTCTGGTGTAGATAAACAACTTGTATGAGAATTTGCTTCTAAAATTAGAGCAAAAAAGAAACCAGAACCGTATAAAGGTAAATGAATCAAATATGTTTGAGAACATATTAAGAGAAAAGCCGGTAAAACAGGTTCTAAATAAAATATTTAACTGATAATAATTGAAAAAATGTTACAAAAAACATTAAAAAGATTAAGAAGAAAAAATAGAATCAGATCTAAAATAAGTTGAACTGCTAGTAGACCAAGATTAGCTGTATATAGAAGTAATAAAAACATCTATGCACAATTAATTGATGATAACTCTGGTGTAACATTAACTTCTTTTTCAGATTTAAAACTTGATAACTCAGGTACTAAAACTGAAATGGCTACAAAAGTAGGTGAAGAAATGGCACAAAAAGTTTTAGACTTAAAAATAACTGAAATTCTATTTGATAGAGGTTGATTTGCTTACCACGGTAGAGTTAAAGCTTTAGCTGAAGGTATGAGAGCAAAAGGACTTAAATTTTAATTAATTAATACTAATAAGTATGGCTTTTTCTGGAAAAGACAATAGAAAATGATGAAAATTTCAAAAACCAAAAAAAGAGTTCAAAGAAGAATTACTTGCTATTGATAGAGTAACTAGAGTTACTTCATGAGGTAGACAATTAAGATTCAGAGCTGTTATGGTTATTTGAGATGGAAAAGGTAGAGTTGCATTAGGAACTTGAAAATCTTGGGAAGTAGTTGATGCAATTGCTAAATCAATAGCTGATGCTAAGAAAAATCTAACTAATGTTAGAATTGAAAAAGGTACTGTTCCTTATAATTTAGAAGCTAAATATAAAGCTGCTAAAATTATGGTTCACCCTGCTTCAGAAGGTACATGAATTATTGCGGGTTGAGCTGCCAGAAAAGTATTGATGGTTGCTTGATATAAAGATATTCTTGCAAAAAGATATGGTTCTTCTAACCTAATTAATAATGCAAGAGCTACAATAAAAGCTTTATCTTCATTTAAATAATAAATAATATGTTGCTTTGGAACTTTAACTTGGAATATTTCTTAGTTAATTTCTAAAGTAACATTATATATATAAATAACCTTAATATTTTATGTTATCTTTAACAAATTTAAAACCTAACAAAGGATCTAGAAAAACTTTCAAGAGACTTGGTAGAGGTAATGGTTCAGGTAAATGAACTTATTGTGGTAGAGGTTGTAATGGTCAAAATTGTAGATCAGGTGGTTGAGTAGCTGCTTGGTTTGAATGAGGACAAACTCCTTTATTTAGAAGAATGCCTAAATTAAAAGGTTTCTCTAACGCAAAATTTAAAACTATTTATAATGTTATTAATATTTCTGATTTAGCTAAATTAGCTGAAAAAGGTATTACAACTATAAATAAAGAAGTATTACTAGAAAATAATATAGTTAGAAGAAAAACTCTTCCAATTAAATTATTAGGTCAAGGTGAATTAACTGCTAAAGTTACTGTTACTGTTGATAAAGCTTCTGCTATTGCTAAAGAAGCAATAGAAAAAGCTGGAGGTAAACTTGAAACTAAATAATATTAAGAAAAACCCGTGCTTTTAAGTTTGGGTTTTTCTTTTTTTTATGTATAATATATTTAATTAATTTTATAAATATTTATAAATATGCTACATAGTATAAAATCGGTATTTGAAAATAAAAATATCAAAAAAAAGATTATAGCTACTCTACTTTTAGTGTTAGTTTATAAATTATTAGCAGTAATACCAGTTTATGGTGTTGATACTTCTAAATTAGCTGCTATTATGGAAGCTAATAAAGGATTATCTTTTTTTAGTGCTTTAATGTGAGGTTGATTATCTAATTTTTCAATTATCTTAATGGGACTTTCTCCATACATTAATGCTATGATCATAATACAATTATTAGGAGTAATTGTTCCCAAAATTGGTGATTTACAAAAAGAAGGTGATGCAGGTCAAAGAAAAATTACAAAATATACTAGATGGTTAACTCTACCTTTAGCTTTTGTTCAATCATACTGAATGATTGTTTTAATGAATAGTTTAGCTTCAGGAACTATTATAGATATTTCTAATACTCAAACTGTATTAATGGCTATGACTATTATTACTGCTTGAACAATTTTCTTAATGTGGTTATGAGAAGTAATGACAGAAAATGGTATTTGAAATGGTATTAGTATAATTATTACTGCTTGAGTATTATCAGCAGTTCCAGGTTCTATTATGGGTCATATTTCATGAGGTGATTATCCTTTATTTGTATGATTGATAATTGCAACATTATTAATAATTTACGTTATTATTAAGTTTACTGAGGGTAATAGAAGAATTCCACTTATTTATACAAGAACAGGAAGAGAAGAAAAATCTTATTTTCCAATTAGAATAAATCAAGCAGGTATGATTCCAATTATCTTTGCAGTATCATTAGTTACATTTCCAGCTATTATTGGTCAAATTTTAACATGAGATGGCTCAGGTGCTACAGCTACTTCAATAGGTAATTTCTTATTGACTTACTTTAGTATGACTAATCCTTCTTGGTATTTCATTGCAGTATACTTTTTATTAGTATTAGGGTTTTCTTTCTTTTATGTATCTATTACATTTAATACAGAAAATGTTGCTGAAAGTATTCAAAAAAGAGGTGGTTATATTCCTGGTATTAGACCTGGTTCTGATACAGCAGATTATTTAACTAAAGTTTCAGATCATTTAAATTTATTTGGTGGTTGATTCTTAGCTTTAATTGCTGTATTGCCATATATTATGTCTAAATTCATGGGGCAATCAGTAGATTTTATTATCTCTGCTGCGTGATTAATAATTATAGTTTCTGTTATTCTTGATATAGTAAGAAAAACGGATGCTGAAATGAAAATGCAAGATTATAGTAAATTCAATTAATATAAAAAAAAGAACTTCACATATGAAGTTCTTTTTTTATTTTAAATAATCAATAAATAATTTTCCATTCACATGATCTATTTCATGTTGAACAATTCTTGCAGGTAATCATTCTAGAATTAGTGTTTTTTTAGTCTTTTTTTCGTCCTGATAGTTTAGTTTTATCTTTGTAGGTCTTTTTACCTCTCATTTAACTCAAGGTATAGATAAACATCATTCTGATTCGATATCAGTTTCTTTTCAAAATTCTAATATTTCAGGATTTAAAAGCATTATAGTTTTAAAACTTTCATCATCCCGGTCATTAAGCATACTTACAACTACTAATTTTATACCATGTCATATTTGAGGTGCAGCTAAACCTACTCATCAATTATCAGGATTTTTAATATACTTAATCATATTTTTACCTAACTTCACAGCTTGCTTAAAATCTTTATCTAGTATTTTAGATGCTGGAGTTCTAAGTATTGGATTATTTTCTCAAGTTTCTATTTTAAACATTATTTTCATTTAATATTAATTTTCTTTATTATAACAAAAAAGACTAGTTTGACTAGTCTTTTTTTACTATTAAATTTCATTTGTTATCTATATCTAAAATGATACTATCTCAGCTATTTACTTCTCAATTTAATAATTTAATTGATAATTGGTTATTTATAGTGTTTGTAATTGCTCTTTTTAATGGTCTTGCTCCAAATTCTGGATCATAACCTGTTTTTGCAATATATTTTTTAAGTGCATCTGTAAATTCTACTTTTATTCATTTTACTTCTAATAATTTAGATACATCTTGTAATAATATATCGATAATTCAAACTATTACATTTTCATCAAGTTTATTAAATTTTACTATATCATCTATTCTATTTAAGAATTCTGGTCTAAAGAAAGTTTTTAAATTTTCTTCTTTAATATTAGAAGTCATAATAATAATAGTATTTTTGAAATCTACAGTTCTTCATTTACTATCTGTTAACCTACCATCATCTAATACTTGTAAAAGAGTATTAAACACATCTGGATGAGCTTTTTCAACTTCGTCAAATAATATTACACTATACGGTTTTCTTCTAACAGCTTCTGTTAATTGACCCCCTTCTTCATGTCATACATAT
>JAMOTX010000051.1 GCA_027062145.1 Candidatus Altimarinota bacterium
ATTTATTAGTGAATACCTACTAAAATCTTTAGTTACATTATTTAAAAGAAATGGGTTTCATTTTTTATTTACAAAAAATATATCATCAAATCAATCTCAAGTAAAATCACCAGTTTTAACTAAATCTAATGCACCTAAATCTACAATAAGTGCTAAATTTCATTTATCAATGAATCATCAATTTACATCTTTATTTTCAAGTAATTTTAAGTACTTATCTTCTTTTATTAATAAAATATCTATTTTATTGTCATCATCATAATCAAAAGTACGATAACTAATTATATTATCGTCATTTGATAATATTTTTCATATACTTGCATCAAAATTCCTATCTATATTTGTTCAAGTTAATTTTTTAGTAATCTTTTTTAATTTAATTACTGGATCTCATAAATTAATTACAGAAAAACTCATAAAATCTTTAACTGATTCTCATACTGTTTTTCATGCAGAAAATTCTAAAAGTGCTTTGTTTCATTCTTTCCATCATATTCATGGTTTTGTAAAAAAATTCTCCATTCAATAGGTATTACTTTTAGAAAATGTATCTAAAGACTTATCATTTTTAAATGGATCATTGTAATAAAAGCTAATTGCTTTATTATATAAATTTCATGAAATATGAGTTCAATAAGAATTAGTTTTAAGTAATACTAAAATATTATTTTTAAAACTTGAGATTTTAGTATTAAAAGAATCATCATTTCTAGATATATTAATATCTCATTTTTTAAAACTATATCATAATTCTCAAATAATTTTAGATCATGATTTTATATTAATAGATAAATAATCTCAGCTATTATTCTCATTAAAGCTAAAACTAGATATTCATGTTCTAATAATACTTCAATCAGATTTTACTGTAAATAAATTCTTTCAGTTAATATTTCTGAATATTAATGTATTATCAGATAAATATACACTATAATCACTTGATAATGATCTTAATGAAATTGAACTATTTTTTTCATCAATACAACTTGATATAGTTGAATCACAAGCAATTAAATTAATATCATCATCATAGTTGTAAAATATTTTTCATATATATGTTTTTAATGATTTATTAAATAAATTTAAAGCTAATTTATTATTTATAAATTCAGTTGAAACTTCTATATCTTGTGTTAAATCACTTGAAGAATGTACTACTTTTAATTTTCAACTTTCAGATAACTTTAATACATCTGAATATTTAAAAGGATTATTAAGTAAAGAAGTAACTGCTAACGATTTATTATCTTTATTAAATAATAAACTTCAAGCTAAATATCATTCTTCATAAATATCTCAATAATTTGAACCTAATAAATTAGTATATAATCAATTATATTTTTTTCATTTAATTTTATCATTATTCCAAAAATAGAAAGTTTCTATTTTTCATGCATTAGTTCAAACTCAACTAATAGTTAATTCTCTATTTTTATCTTTAACTATAAATGAATTATTACTTAAAGAAGGTATAGTACTTATTTTAAAATATGCAACTCAAGGGTTTAATGTACCAGATAGTTTATAAGATCATATTCAATCTTTTACAGTTCATATTTTTTTATCAATTGATATAATATTTGAATACCTATCTAAAATTTCTATTGAAGTTTTAGTCTTATTATCATTAAAAACAACATTATTATATCTATCTTTTAATTCAATATTTAATACTGCATCAGCATCTGGTGAAGCTTCAATTTTATTTTGAGACATTAATAAATCTGCCTTAACTGGAAGTCAAGGAAGTATTGTTATTTCTTTTTTAATAATATCACTTAATCATTCAACTTGAAATTCTAATCATATATTTTTTCACGCAACTGTTTTAGTTTCAAATTCGATTTCAGCTTCTCAATTTTTTAATAAAACATAATTTCCAGATGTTTTTATATATACTGGATTTCAATTTAAATAAACCCTTGAATTAAAATTTGATAATAAATTTCAATTCTCATCTTTTAATTTGATTTTATATTTATACTTATTATATCAAACTTTTATTTCATTTGATAATGAAGTAGTTTCAAAATTAATTTTATTTAAAATATCTAGATCTCTTGATCAATTTATTAATTCATTTCAATCAGTATCATATAAAGTAACTTTTATTTTATTATTTCATATATTATTTGTAGTTTTTAATCTAAAAACTTTGAATCATTCAAAAGTTGTCCCTTTATATAAATCTAGTTCATTATCTAAAAACACAACTCCTTTCCCCTCAATAGAAATTTTATAATCTAAAAAATCTCATGTAACTACATTTAAATATTTATCATATATTGTAAAAAAGTTAGTTGAAACATTTCATCATTTTTCCATAACTGTAGCTCATAAATGAGTATCGACAGTATGGGGAATTTCATGAATTAATTCTAGATTTTTAGTTGTTAAAAATCATTTTGAGTCTTTTATTTCAATCACATATGAACCAGATTTTTTAATTCATGCAATTGATTTAAATGAGTTTAAATCATTAGAATTAAAATTAACCTCTTTTACTACTTTATTATTTGAATCTTTAATTTTTATATTTATTGGGTATTCAATAGGAATACTTTTTCATTTAGATGAAAGATTGTCTAATAAAATTAATATTTTTTCATTAGCTAATGAAGCATTATTAACTAAATTTTGAATTTCATCAATTCTTCAGTTATTTTTATCACCAATAAATATATTATTTTTATCATTTACTTTTAAATAATCAACTCATCCATCAACTTCTAATCAATCAGTTCAATTTATTAATTTATAACTTGTATTAAAAAGTCTATCTCATCTAATTTTTAATAATAAATCATTAGATTCTAAAAATAATGATTTATTGTCATTTGAATCATTCATTAATATATGAGCTTTCAAATAAACATTTGCATCATTTCATTTTAATCAAATTCAATAATTTGCTTTTCATAAACTTACATTAACATCCAAATCAGTAAATGTAACATAATCTGAAATAATTTTTATATCATTTTTGTATTCGTCTTTTTTATCATAGACTACTTTTTTATTAGTTTCTGATATATCTTTAGAGTTATCTTTAGCAGATTCTATTTTAATAATTTCAAATCTTACTTTAGAATTATTTAAAAGAGTAACAACTTTTCAATTTTTATCTTTAAATACAGCATGTAATTTAGCTGCTTTATTATAAAAGTATTTTTTACTATCTGAAGATAATTCTAAAATTCAATAATCACCTAATTTATTTTCAATACAATCATTTATTCAATTTTTATCAAAATCTCAATTACATTTATTTAATTCACTTTTTTCTTCATCAGACAATAAATCAAGTAAACTTGGTCAACATGCTCAATCAGATATAGAAATAGATGGTGGCATCATTTCTCATAACCGACACATTACAGCTGGAATCCATTCCCAGATAGGTACTCAATCAGGTGGTGCACATTTAAATAATGCTTCATCACTATCTATTTTTCATTTATTTCAAATATTTGCTCATAATAAAGCTGATGATAAATTTAAATTTGCAGATAAAATATCTGAATATGGATTTTCTCATTTACTTTCAGGATCCATTTTTATATACATATTTTTTGCATCTCAAGGAGCTCCTAAATATGTAATTTCATATTGTTTTTTATTTTTTGGTAAAAAATATTTCGAAGATGACTCTAAATCATCATTTAAATAATTATCAAAAATTGCACCATACTTAGCCGATACAGACGATAAATTATTCCAATAAATTGCAAAAACTAAAGTATCATAATAACTAATAGTTTTTGTCTCATTTCAAACAGTAATTGTTTTACTAGGTTTATCTCTTAAAAATTGTAATAAATTAAAATTAGCATTTGGATAAGATCAATCTTTTAAAATATTATATAATTTTAAATTTTTTCATGTTAAACTATTAGGATTATTATCATTAATCAGTTTATTTATTTCAATAGCTTTTTTTCTAAGAGATGCTTCTAATGAAGCAGATACAGAATCTAATGTAATTTTAGTTTTATCTCAAACTTCTATTCTAAATAATGCAGGATAATCTATTTTTAATAAATTTCACTTAGCTCATATAAAATCAATATATCTATCTCTATCTACAGGTAAATCTGGTGTCATTTGAGCAACTATTTCTCACTTAATCTCTTCAGCTATTGGTGATTTATGAGTTATATATGATCAAATTTTTTTGAAATTATATTCTTTATATAAATCTGCTTTTACACAATCATAATCCATAACAAATCAAGATCCATTTAATGAATACACTTTTTTAGTATAATATTTATCAATATTATATGCGTTTTCTTTATCAGTAAAAACAGTAATTAATCATCTTTCATCAGTAGTTTGACAATAATCTTTATCTACACCATCAAGAGAAGATTCATTACTATTTTTATAAAAATCTTCAAACCTAGTATTAAAATTATTTTTATACACTAAATTATCATAGGTACAACTCCAATTAGTTTCTTTAGTTTTAAAAGAAGTTGAACATGTAGATTCATCACTTCAAGTTGACCAATCTTTTCTAGTATCAGACAATATATTATTTTCAAAACAATCTAATGGTGAAGGATTATTTGATCAATTAATATTTTCAATAGAACCTCAAATACTATATAAATTTTCTATTGCTCAATTAACATCATGATTTGCTAATTTAATAGTCCCATCAGAAAGATTATTTCTATCAATATTTAACGGACTATTACCTCACCATATTCATTTTAATGATTTTCAAGAAGATAAGTTTTGAAGACAATATAGATTATTTATCCTATTTTTATCTCATAATGATAAATTTATATTTAATCATCTATTTGCTTCAACTAATTTTCATCAATTATCTGTATTTCATCTATATATACTACAATCTGCAGCTTTATTAATATTACTAGTACTGTTTCAATATAAATAATTAATATCTAAATCGTAACAACTTTTATCATAAAAACTTTTTATTCCTGTCCCCAATCAAGATCAATCATTATGTGTATAAGATTTATATTCTTTAATATAATTTGGAATAGCAATTTTTCTAGATAATCCTGTTTTAACTAAAGTATCAATTTTATTTTCAATTTCAGTATTAACATCTTTAATTATTCAATCATTAACAAGGTCTAAAACTGTTATTAAATATGGAATTAAATCTGCATTTACTTCTCCTCATAAACCATTGTACCTTCAAGCATTATGGACATTTGATCTAAAATCTCATATAATTCATTTTGCAAATATTTCTAAAAACTTTTTAGTCATATTTTGAGTTATGAATCTTGTTTGAACATCTGGTGCTCTAGATGTATCAGCTCAATTAACAAAAAGATCATTTGCCTCATCTGGAATTCAACTAAAAGGCGAATTAGGTCATAGTGAATCAATAGTATCAGATAAAGAATTAACCATTCATGCCATTTCTTCAGTTGCTTTTCATAATACAACATCTGAAATTTTATCTGCTAATTCCTTTGTAAATCTATTATAAACTATATCTTCTTTGTTATTTAAATATGCTTCGTATCATTTGTACAAAGTATAATTTAAAGCTTTCTCTTCCCTAAATTGATCATAATAAAAAACAAAAGGCTTATAGTTAGATTTAATTCAATCACTATTATTTCAATTTAATATTCATTCAGAATATTTAAAATCTCAAGTTCATTTATAAAAGTCATGATTTTTATTAAAATATATTTTTAATCAATTGATGTTTTTATCAAAATCTCATAAATTTGGTGAAATAACTCAATGCCAAATCTCAGATTTTAATCAGTTATCATTATTTCCATTTTTTGTATAATTATTATTTTTATGATCATAAATATATAATTTGTCTTCAAAATCAGTAAACGGTAATATTGTTCTAGATGATTTACTTCAATCAAAAACTACTGGTAAATTAAAATTTCAAATTATAACTGTTCATACTAACTTAGATTCAAAGTTTGTATCTTCATCAATTACTTTATACCCATTAAAATATAATCATTCATTTAATGATGCTATTTTAAATGCTGGAGTATTTGTAGGAGTAGGTACTATAACAACTTTTGTATTCTCTAAAACTCCTTGTATATCTGATGCATATCTTTGAACCTCAGTTTTTACTTCATCATAACTATCTTGATCAACTATAATAGAAACTAAATCATAAAATTCTGAATTTCACGCATAAGTTTTATAATCAAAAAATGGAACTCTAAAAGTGAGTCCAAAAAGCAACGAAAATAAAATTAAACTTGAAATAGATTTTTGTATTTTAGAGTATTGCATAAAACTTAAGTTTGATGTATAAAACAAAGAAATTCACTTATTAACATTTTATTAAAAAATGTTAAATTTACAAGATTTTTTGTACTATTTTTTTATACAAAAAAGACGCTTTAATAAGCGTCTTTTTTTATTTTTTTATATTTCAGTTTTTCATCCCATAAAAGGTACTAATATTTCTGGTATTTTTACATTTCCTTCAGCAGTTTGATAGTTTTCAATTATAGCAATCATACATCTACTCATAGCAATAACTGTCCCATTTAGTGTATGTGCGTATTTAGAAACTCATTCATTATCTCTATATTTTATTCATAATCTTCTTGATTGATATTCTCAAATATTAGAACAACTAGTTACTTCTCTGAATTTATTTTGAGCAGGCATCCAAGCTTCTAAATCATATTTTTTCATTGCAGG